>NZ_DASYBS010000106.1:0-142828 GCF_036500665.1 Cedecea sp. | reverse complement strand
TGCTGACGCGGCTACCATCGTGGCCGAACAGCAGGCTGGATGAGTTGTTACCGTATGCCAGTAATCCCTTCAGTTACTCTCCCGGGAAACAGAAAGCCGAACTTACCTGATAGCGCAAGGTGAGTTCACCGCGCGTTTACGTTCCACCGGAATGGCAATGTTTATTTTTGATGAAAATGGTCATCTGCTCCCACTAAAAGACAAAAATGTCGTTATAGAGCTTAATAATGGTAAAACCCTGGAAGTACGGGAAGATTATGCTAGAAAGGGCCTGCTTGTCTGGGGAGGACGTGAACCCATACCTGGACTCCCGCGGGAAAAAGCTAAGGAAAGAACAGAATGTCTGGGGATCTACCCTGTGGGCGCCAATGTGGTTCACGTATTTCCGTTTAAACTGGAATAGAAGTCGGAGGGCGTCGATTTTGAGCCGGCTGTACACGGGCCGTGTGCCGTCTTTTATCTCAGCCACAGCATTTTTTATATTTCTTACCGCTTCCACACGGGCAGGGACCATTACGGCCGATCGCTTCCGCTTCAGACGATCTCTCTTGTGCTAACCATTGCATGATTGCGGGGGCCGGATAGCCCTGGTCCAGTAATTCACGCCATACATTCATGTAGCGCGTAATATGCTGGAAAAAATGCTTATAGCCGGGGCACAGATAATTGTGGCCGGGGAAGCCGGAGGGGGACACGGCGAAGCGGTGCTTGGGGCAGCCGCCATGACAGACAAAGCGGTAATCACAACGGCGGCAGTCGGCAGTGAGTGTTTCCCGTTTAGCTTCTCCGAATGCCGTTGCGCGTGCCGTGTTATTTAACGCCTGAATCGTGTGCTGGTGGATATTCCCCAACAAATGTTCCGGGTAGACAAAGTGATCGCAGTTATATAAATCCCCGTTGGATTCCAGAGCAAATGCATGGCCGCAGGTTTCTGAATGCACGCACAGCACCGGTGGTTGACCCGTCCATGCCGACAGCGCAACGTCAAACATCTGAACGTAGACATGCTCCACATCCCGGCGGATCCAGATATCAAAGATCTGCTTGAGAAACTCGCCGTATTGCCAGGCTGGCACGGTCCAGGGCGCGAGAGTCGCCGCGCTTTCACCCGGCATAACCAGGTTTAATACGCTTGAGGCTTCCGTACTCATCCTCTCAACCAGCGGAATGAACTGGATATAGCGAGAACCGGCCGCCAGCAGAAATTCATAGACTTCACGCGCATGCCCCACATTATGCTTGCCTATTACTGTCAGCGTATTGAACTCGACATTGTGCGCTTTGAGTAATGCCATCGCCGCCATTACCCGATCATGCGTGCCTTTTCCTGCACGGTTGACCCGATACTGGTTATGCAGCGGCGCCGGGCCATCAATAGACAGGCCTATAAGGAAGTTATGTTCTGCGAAAAAATCTGCCCATTCGTCGTTGAGCAAAATGCCATTTGTCTGCAGCGAATGGCTTATCTTTTTGCCTCCCGCATATTTTTTCGACAGTGCGACCACGCGCCGGAAAAACGGCAGCCCCATCATGGTTGGCTCGCCGCCTTGCCATGCAAAGTTAACGTGGTTATGGCTTTGTGCCGCAATGTGTTGGCAGACAAATTGCTCTAGCGTGTCATCTGACATGCGCCAGTTTTTGTTTCGCTCAGGATAAAGCGCTTCTTTCTCGAGGTAGAAACAGTAGGTGCAATCAATATTGCAGACGGAGCCGCTGGGTTTGGCCATCACGTGGCAGCCTGCTATTGCCATGTCAGACATCTCCATTGCTTATCAGGTTGAGCAGCGCCGGAAGCGCAAGTGAAAGAGACAAAATGCACAACACGAAGCTAATCAGACGCTTAGCGAGTATTGAGGTCGGGGTCATGAGTTCGCTATTGGTGAGCATTGTTTTCTGCCGATGCCAGGAAAGTCCCACCAGCACCAGCGCCAGCATCGTACCGATGCTGCTTAGCACAAGGGAAACGACATCGCTACGCGAGACAGCGACGCGCACCGCGGCCAGAGAGAATACCAGGACGGTGAATGCCGTTCTGTGCCAGGAAAGCGCGGTGCGTTCAGGCTGCAGGCCAGGATCCCGGGGGCGTAAATCTTCGCTCATAACAGGATAAGTATTGTCAGCGTGATTAAAAATGCCGCGACAAGGCCATAACTTAGCCACAGCAGTAGACGTGGATAGGTTAGCGCTGCGTCGTTTCGCATTGCGCGTTCATTACGCGCCCATCGTCGCCACGCGTACCAGGCTAATACCGCCGCAGTGAGGCCGAGTCCAGCAACCAGCAGCTCACGCAACGCCGAAGGTGCCATCTCTGGTGCCAGCTGATCGATCCCAATGGCCGCAGCCATAAATGCGAGTGCCGTTCGGATCCAGGCAAGAAACGTGCGTTCATTTGCTAAAGAGAAGCGATAATCCGGGGATTTTCCCTGCGTTCTCCAGCTCATCGGCTATTCTCGACAATGTACTGATAACAGCTGGCGATGTGTTTCGATACCCCGAATTCGACCAATTCGCCACGATCGTTATACCCTTTACGCGTTTTTACCAGTACAGGTTCACCTGGTGAAGTTTGCAGGAGCCGGCAGTCTGACTCTGTTGCCAGTTCAGCGGTAATAATATCCTGATAGGTATCGATGTTTTCATTATGCAGCTCAAATGTCTCGTACAGGCTGCCGTCTAATTCATCCAGCGTGAGGTGCCCAAGCCGCGGCGTCAGCCAAATGAAGTTTACCTGCGCGGGCGGCTCGCCTTCGCGAGTAATTGTGCGAATAAGCCGTTGAATCTTCGTCGTGTTATCAAGCCCGAAAGCCAGCGCAACGTCTTCAGGCGGTAACAGTAGCTCCAGCGTTAAATTGTTACGCAGGATCGGCTGTTGTTGCCGGCCATCTATCAGGCGGATGCGTGTTTTCGTTTCCTGTTTCTCAGAGGTACTGATGACCATCGTACCAATACCGGGCTGTCGCTTTACCAGACCTTTAGCCGCCAGTTCAGCCAGCGCTCGCCGGGCGGTAATGCGGCTTACGCCAAAAAGCTCTTCAAACTTAGCTTCGGTAGGCAACACGTCATTTTTTTTGTATTCGCCAGCTTTCAGGCGGGACAGCAGAATGTCATACAGCTGCGCATATAGCGGTTTAGCACCACGGGAATAATCCAGTTCTTCTTTCATTCACTTCTACTCCTGTTTTCCGGCGGCGCGCACCGCCGGAATACCACTCAGTCAAGACGCATTTCTAGTGCCATCTTATAGTACACGCTTTGATGCTGCTCCTCAGGAACATGGTTCTGTACGAAGCACCACAAATTTTCCTGGTTCCAGTCCGGATGGCTGCATGCCAGCAGGCGTTCAACCAGATTCTGTTGGTCGCTGCCTTCGAGATGCTGCAATAGCGCGTAAAGCCCATAGCGGACGGTTGGCTCAAACTGCGCCAGCTCAGGGAGGAGATGCGGATCCCGCCCTAATAGCTCGCTTCGTGGATCGTTAAGGCCATAACGGGCATAAAGCTCGGGGGGAGCATCGTTCTTTTCCATGATGACCCGCATGCTGTTAAGCAGATGCTGCGCCGCTTCTCTGTCCGGACTTTGGTTCCGCTGTGAAGGATCTGCGACCAGATCGTACAGGCGGTGGCCAAAACGATCGGCATCGCGAGTCATCACTGATTCTGCTGGCATCTTCATCACCGGGCAGCCTTTGGTAAACTTAAAACCGGAATAGAGTGAGATATTTTGCAGTTCAGCAGGCGTGCAGCGGCGGTTTATACGGGTTGGCATTAACGTGTACTCATACAACCCATCAATTCCCTGAACGACGGGCGAGCGCATATAGACGTAGCGCCCGTCGGTAATGTTGACGTGGCAACCATGGTAACCAAAGAGCGCGTAGTCACGTATCGGAGTGTCATCACGTAATGCCGGAAGCAGTGATACACCCAGCATGTCCGCCGGTTTTTTCAGCCCAAAGCAGTCCAGCAGCGTTGCCGGAACATCGATAGTTTGCGCCAGTGCTTGCCGCTCCTCTCCGGCGCAGGGGTATTCTGGATGCCACATAAAGAAGGGGATATTCGCCACTTCGTTATACAGCGGCATGATGTTTTTCCCCCACCATTCATGCTCGCCCAGCAGGAAGCCGTGATCGGTGTTGACGATAAGGACTGTATCCTTCCACAAATCATACCGATCCATATAGTCGAGTACGCGTCCGACGTAAGCATCCACCATCGTCAGTAGCGCTTTGTAGTACTTCTGGATGGTACTTTTACGCTCCTCACTCTCGGTCACAAAATAGTAGGGGGGCCAACCGTCAAACTGGCTGGGGTCGTCAATGCCGTACATCTTCAGGTATTTTTCCGGCACAAAGAACGGTTCGTGTGGGTCGAAGCACTCCAGCTGTAAAAACCAATTGTCACTGGCGTGGTTGGTATCAATAAACTCAAGGCCTTTATTAATGGTTCGCGCCAGATGATGCTCTTCTTCATTCTGCATAAACTGCACGTTGATTTGATGCTGCACGTGGCTGGCCACGCGCCGCTGCTTAATCTCTTCCGGCTCGCCAGATTCGTAACGATATTCAGGCTTATCCACCACGCCTTTCCAGGCATCACCTTCCTGCCCTCTGACAAATTCATAGGTGCTATACCGCGAGTGATAGGTCGCACCGCCGTCGCGCCAGTAATGTTTATGGTCAGTGACTAAATGGGTATGAATGCCGTTCTTTTTCAGCAGTTCCGGCATTGAATCATCAAAGGGCTCGAGCGGTGACCAGCCTCGGTGCAGGAAGTTATAGCGTCCGGTGTGCAGCTCGCGCCGGGCGGGCATGCACGGCATACTGCCTACATAGAAATTATTGAAGCATGCTGTTTTTTCTTTTAATCGCTGAAAATTGGGCGTGATTGCGCT
The DNA here is from genome assembly GCF_036500665.1 of Cedecea sp. NCBI lineage: Bacteria > Pseudomonadati > Pseudomonadota > Gammaproteobacteria > Enterobacterales > Enterobacteriaceae > Cedecea > Cedecea sp. Next base: position 137,938 of record NZ_DASYBS010000106.1, on the reverse strand, counting down.
ATCGCTGCCGTAAGCCGACAACAAGCGTTTATTCAGCGAATCAAACATCAACATAATCGCTTTCATTTTTGTTCTATTACCTCTTTTATACCGTTTCTTTATCGTAACCGCGGACTTTGCCCACCAGATAGGTCAGCACAAAGGCTGCCGAGCAGCCCGTCAGCCACGCCAGGATGTATTGCAGGTATTTGCCGTCGGCTATCAGCGGCAGAGCCGACAAGCCGGCGGCACCTATGCCGTTAGTCGACACGCCAAGCAGTACAACCATCACGCCGCCAAAACCTGCCCCGATGGAGCCGGTGATAAACGCAAAACCCGCCGGGATATTGACGCCAAAGATAGTCGGTTCGCCGACCGCAAGAATGGACGTTGGGATTGCGCCTTTGGCGATTTTTTTCATTACCGGATCGCGCGTGAGCATCAGGACCGCCGTGGCGGCGCCAACCATTCCGGCATTTGACATGATCTGTATAGCGAAAAGTGGGGCATGCCCGGTGGCGTTAATCATTTCGATATGAATAGGGAACAGACCGTGGTGTAAGCCCAGCGAGATAAGAAACGGGAACAGTGCCGACAGAACGAATCCGGCAGCAATACCGCCTTTGGTGAGCAGGCCATTCAGACCGTGCAATATACCGTCTGACACCACACCAGCCGCAGGCATAATGATAAAAAGCAGCATGGCGGTCATGACCAGCAATACGATAGTGGGAGTGACGACCACGTCGAGAATATCCGGCACGATTTTACGCACTTTTTTTTCCACCAGGCACATCAGCCAGACGCTGAAGATTACGCCAATCAGCCCGCCCTGGCCTGGCGCTAACCCCAGCTCTGAAAGCTGAGGGGCAATGGTAATCGCACCAAGCAGGCCGCCCATAATGATATTGCCGTCAAATTCGCGCGCTGCGGTCACGCCTGCGTAAATAGCCAGGAAGCCGAACAGAGATTTTGTCAAAATATCCAGGAAGTGGCTCAATCCCAGTAAGTGGCGATGCTCAAGCACAACCTGAGTGGGGGAAAGATCGCCAATGGCGGTGATATGGTTTGCTATCGCCGAGGCGGCCGCAGAGTTGACTACCACATTGTTAATACCCATCAGGATCCCGGCGGCGATAAGGGCGGGCAGAATGGGCACGAAGATATTAGCAATGTGCTTCAGGATGACTTTTATTCGGGTCTGCTTTTTTGCCTTCTCGCGTGCAAGGCTGGCCTTTTGCTCAACGTCACTGAGCGGGGTATCTGCTGCAGTCAGGCTTTTGAGTCGATCGTTGATTATTGTGGCGACTTTTGTTGATTTTCCCGGCCCAACAATCACCTGCAGTGTTTCGTCCTCAACGAGACCTAAAACTCCCTCAATGCTTTTAAGCGCCTGCATATCAACCTGTGTTTGATCGGCTATTGTCATGCGTACCCGAGTCATACAGTTTGTGACATGGACGAAATTCGTTAAGCCACCGCAGTGCTTAATAATATCGTTACCCACCTGACTGTAATTCATTCAGCGTTCCTTTTCGTTAGTGATGCCTCCATTTGTTATAACAATATAATGTTATCATGTTTGTGGGTGGGTTCATAAAAGCTTTTTATTCGGAAGATGGGAGCGATGAAGGTAGCGACAGTTGGTTTTACCGCCGTTTACGGGTGCACCGCGCCTGCCAGGGTAAGCACCTTGCCAGCCCGAAATGGCAGGCGCGTATACTGGAGTCCTGATGTTTGGATTGGGTCTGTGCAAATTTGGGGCAGGGGGATAGTCACCGTGCGTGGAGAGCGGGCCATTCAAGGGATTAGCCACGTGTCCCCTGTTTTTTCCTGTAGTTACCGGGAGACATCTTGAAATTACGGGTAAAAAGCCGGTTAAAGCTCTGCTGTGAATCGAAGCCATATTTTACTGAAATATCCACGATCCGCTCTTTGGTATTTTTTAGATCTTGCGCCGCAAGATAGAGTTTTCTTCCTCTGATATAACGGCCTATGCTTTCTCCTTTATAGTATAAAAATATTCGCTGAAAATGCCATTTGGAGTAGCCCGAATAGCGAGCAATATCTTCAATGAGCAATCGACGATGAATATTACTGTCAATCCACCAGGTGATGGTTTCAATTACTTTTGCGGGAAGGTTCATTCGCCTATCCTCCAGTGTTAGTGGGTATTATTTTATATGGTGATTATCTACTGAGTGATTTTATTAAACATCGAAGATGTCGCGCGGTTATATAATGGTAGATACCGATCATCCTCCATGGGTGGCAATGCGGGTGTCTTTCTTTCGCAGAGGGAAATTTTTTATTACACTGCTTGTTGATATTTTTAACACATACACTATTGCAGGTGTTAAATTCACCTTTGGCATAAAAACATGTTTTAAAATCATGGGCACTCCGCGATGGCAACAGCGTCGAAAAAATGAAAATCATCATAATTGCGATCTTCATAAATGTATTTTATCTATTATTTTAATGGGGCTTGATTGACGATTAGCCTCAGAGATTAGAAGGTATAATTGACGGCGAGCGTGCCTGTCGTGCCATCTCGTCGCATCACTATAGGGCTATTGGCGACATTCTTGTTCAGCCAGGCATAACTCAGACTGAACCCTGCACCCCAATGTTCGCTGAACTGGTGGGTCAGCGTCAGGCTGGTATCTGTACCGTAAAATCCGCCGGCGCTGCTGTAGCGCGCGAAGCCGGAGCGGACGTGTTGCTGATTGCTCACCCCATACCAGGTATTCATGTAGCGTGCATCGCCAAACAATGCGCTTGCCTGAAGCGTAATAGAATTATCTTCATTCATAATGGGGATATAATCTATCGAGGTGGAATAAGAAACCCCCTGACCCTCGTTTAGCGGCAACGTTGTTTTTCCTTCAAAGACTAGCCAGCGAGCAACTGCCCAGCCGATGGCAATACCCGAATTAACCGTGGAGGAAATATCGCCCATGCCTTTAAGTTTATCTGAGCCTTTACGCCACCCTGAGTTTTTATCCGTACGGCCAGAGTCATAACCCAATGTTGGCTCGAAATATAAACCATTATCACTTTGAAGATGAATGCCAAGACCATTAATGGAATCAAGAAAGATATTTCTTTTCTGGATGTGAATAAGTGGAATGATGCCGGTGCTCTGCTCGTTAGCACCGCTGTAGCGTGGCGAAGATATTGCACCAGGACCAAAGGTAATAGCAGTTTCATCAGGATTAAATTCACTTGCATACGCAGATGAAATGCCGGAAATTAGCAGTGGTGCGATTATGTATGTGGTGCTTTTCTTCGTTAACATTATGATTCTCATTGTCATGTGTTTATATTTTCGTGCATGCTTAACTCAGCAAGTAAAAGGATTATGCTGAGGGCTTATCAATGAACTGCCAGGGATTTGTGAAGAAACTGTCAAGGTAACACTAAATGAAAAATAAACGGGTGCTGGTCATTGAAGATGATGCTGATGCAGCAAATGTACTGGAGGCTTACCTTAAGCGTGAAGGGTATAGTGTTTCGGTTGCTGGCGACGGGCTGGCTGGCATGAATACGGTGCTGACATGGAAGCCCGACCTTATTTTGCTGGACGTCATGCTGCCCGGCATGAACGGCACGGAAATTCTTGCGGCCGTGCGGCGAAAGGGTAACACGCCGGTGATTATGATAACCGCGATGGGCGAACCCTATGACAAGATCGGTGCTTTACGTTACGGGGCTGATGACTACGTCGTTAAGCCCTATAACCCAGGTGAAGTGATGGCCCGCGTGCAGGCTGTGTTAAGGCGTAGTCAGGGGAATCAAAGTGCCATTGAGGATGTTCTGCGCTGGGGGCCGCTTGAAGTTGATGTCACCAACATGGTGGCTCGGGTGCAGGCTGAGGGTGAAAATATCACGCGTCTGGACTTAACGCTCACTGAGTTTTCCATTTTGAAGACGTTAATGGGAGCCTCGTCAAGGCCATTAAGTCGGCAGTATCTGCTTGAGGAGTGCCTCCCGGAAAGCGATGCCCTTGAACGGGTGGTGGACACTCACGTTTATAACTTAAGAAAAAAGCTTGAGGCGGCAGGCGTTGATAACCTTATTCTGAACGTTCGTGGCATCGGCTACAGGTTCTGTAAACCATGAAAGACAAAAAAAGCAAATCGCTCCTGCTGTGGATATCGATTCGTATCATCGTGGTCGCCGTCAGCGTGCTGTTTTTCATTGTGCTGGCGATGTGGAGCATCTACGCGGTTCAGTATTACTGGGTTGTCCATCATATGTCCCCGGCGGCCTACCAGGAGTTTCTGACGCTGCGTGCAAACCCTGATTTAAATATTGTTCGTTTTCACGACATCGTGGATGCCCGGTGGGGGATTGAATACAGCACGCCTTCCATTAGCTCTCTTAACTGGGGGTGGCTGTTCATCTTTATTTCTATGGCGACGCCGTTTGTTATCGTCAGTTGCTTACGAGCGACGCGCCCGCTTGCAGCACAGTTCCGCAGCCTGACGGACGTTGCGGAGAACGTGACTCAGGGCGACTTCAGTCAGCAGGCAAAGCTGGTGAATGAATGCCCGGAGGAAGTGATTCGTTTCTCCAGCAACTTCAATAAAATGATTAGCCAGCTTGCCCTGTACGAACGGGAGCTTAAGGCTTCGCATGTGGCCGCCGCGCACGAACTGCGTTCACCGTTGACCGCCGCAATGGGGCGGCTTCAGGGCATGATAGACAATGTGTTTCCTGCCGATGAAAAACAGCTGAATATGGTGATGACGCAATTAAAAAACCTCAGTCATCTTACCGACGATTTGCATTTCCTCTCTCTGGCGAGCGCGGGGCAATTAACGCTCCAGCGCAGCGTATTTACTCTTTCAGAGACGTTAAAAGAGCGCGTTTCATGGCTAAAACCTCAATTAGAAGCCGCCGGGATGTCCGTTTCCGTTGAGGCGGAGGATGAATTTTATTACGTCGGGGATGAAGCCCGGTTGGGCCAGGTTTTCACCATTATTATTGAAAATATGCTTCGTTATTGCGCTCGGGACGATCGAATGTTTATTCGTTTTCGCCACCTTGAGCAGCAAATTGAGATAACGTTTCAGGATAGCGGGCCAGGCGTTGCTGCGGATTATCTGCCCCATATTTTTGAGCGCTTCACGCGTGGAGAGCGCTCGCGAGCCAGAGATTCAGGCGGCAGCGGGCTGGGGCTTTCTATTGCGAGGGAAATTTGTGAGGCGCACGAGGGCCACATCCGCGCCAGTCTGCCTGCCAGGGGCGGGCTGCTCATTACGATAAGTTTACCCTTGCCGCTTAGCGAGGAGGGCGCTTGATGGATCCTGATGGTAATCCGCCTGAACATAGTTGAAAAAGCAGAGCTGCTGTCATAACCCATCGACAACGCGACTTCGTTCACCGGTGCTCCTTCGACCAGCTTAGACAACGCGACGACCACGCAGGCTCGCTGCCGCCAGGCCAGAAAAGAGATACCCGTCTGCTTAATAAAATGCCTGCGAAACGTACTGTCGCTCATGCAAAGATCTCTGGCCCATTGCTCGGCCCGGGCCTGAATAACCGGTTTTCGTAAGAAATTCAGGCACCGTTGCCGCAGCGCGGCTTCCTGCGGAAGGGGAATGTCAAACTGCCTTGTTGGTATTTTCGCCAGTTCCTGCAGAAGCAGCGTTACCAGGCTGCTATCCCGCACGGAATCATAGAGCGGATCTAAAGACACCGCCTCAATCAGCAATTGCCGCAGCAGGGGCGAAACGATGAAAACCCGGCAGCCGGTAGCGGGAAATAACGTACCGGCAACCTCAGGTTTGATGTACAGACTTCGGGTGGATACGCCAATAAATTGGACGCTGTGCGGCATACGAGAAGGAATGAGTACCGCATGCTGCGGAGGCACCGTCCAGCTTCCTGATGCCGTGGTGACGTGCATGATCCCCGTTGCGCCGTACAGCACCTGTACTCGGGCATGGCTATGTTCCTTCAGAATGTACCCTGACGCATAATCATTCCCCACGGCCACAATGTCCCTTTCGATATCCTCGTAATCATCAATATGCACGTTACGCATCTTCGGGGTGCTCCTCGATTGACCGATTCGCAAGGATAAATGAGCGGTTCAGGAATGGGAAGCCAGCGGGCAAGGCGATAAGCTTTTGGCTCGGCTTTTCTTGGGGAACTTAATCGGTGATCGACATTTTACTTATTGTTTTTGCGGGGTTTATAACAGGGCTTATTACCGTGCTGTTTGGTTTCGGCGGTGGATTTGTCGTCGTCCCTTTGGTCTATCAAATTACCGTTGTTCAGCCGGAGCTTACGCATTACGCGATGCATATTGCTATCGCCACATCCACGGCGGTGATGGTGTTTAATTCAGGTTGGGCAAGCTATCAAAACTGGCGCAGCGGCGGGTTGCCGGTTGGCTTATTTCCACTGACGGCGTTTATTGCCGCAGGCGCCCTGCTGGGATCGCTGTGCGCCGGGCTGCTTCAGGACAAGGCCATCCGAGGGTTTTTCATCGTTTATATGGTGATTACCCTCGGCGATTGCCTTGTGAGAAAAGGATTTTTTACCCCGCCTCAAAAACACAGGCTAACTGTCGCTGTGTCCTGTTTTGGCGGCAGCGGTATTGGCCTTATCGCGGCGCTGTTGGGAGTCGGCGGTAGCGTGGTTACGTAAAGCGGTTATCTCGGGTATATCGACCTGCAAATCCTGGCGTTGTTAACGGTGGACGGGGCATCAGGGATACGGTTTGCCAGAAAACGTATCCCCCCGATTCCGGACGTGCTGCACGCAAGAATTTACGTCGGGCTCCTGTTTATTGTCTTACTGGCGATTTCATTATAAAAGTCAGCATATTACAAGCCTCATTCGTACCAACCTGGCGCCAGCGTAAGCTGCGGCCAGGCGTCGGGGTCGTGACCGGGAACCAGTTTTGCCGCGTGCTGCTCGGTTAACGCCCGGAGTTTTGCTACCGAGCGTGCCGCGTCACTGGCCGAAGTCATAAAACCCGGAAGCGCGCGATCGTAAAAATGATCCAGCGTATAGGCGGCATCAATCGCGAGAGTGAGGCTCAGGCCGCTGGCAAGCGTAATCAGGAATGACTGGTGGCCGGGCGAATGACCCGGCGTTGAGATACAGCGCAGCGTTCCGTCGCCGTACAGATCATAACCGTCCTCATCAAGCAGCCGCCAGTCCAGGTGTGGGCGGGCAAAATCATTGCGGCAGTAGGCGCCTGCGGCGAACCAGTCAGGCTTAAAGGCATAGTCGTATTCCTGCTGCTGCACAATATGTAAGGCATTTGGAAAGCGTCCAATCGCGCCGGTATGGTCGGAATGCAGGTGGGAAAGTAAGACATAGCGAATCTCTTCGGGCTGAATGCCCAGCGCACGCAGCTGCGCCACGCATCCCTGTTCTTCCGTCATTAATGGCTGATAATGATCGACCGAATTTCCCCAGTACGCTCGGGGATCGGCCAGGCCTTCCGCAGCCAGCCCGCCGTCAATAATCGTGTGGCCTTTGGGGTGGGTCAGAAGAAACCAGGGTACGGGGATTTCGTAGCTTCTGCCTTCCCCCTGATTCATCCTGATATCGTGATATTTGCAGCGTTGAGTGCCGGACTGGAAAAGATAAAGCCTGATCTCTGTCATGATAATTCTCCTGATTAATAAGGGCTGAAGAAGCGACATAAGCGCCACCAGGCATCAGTTTTATCTAAATCGTACTGGCGCAGTAGGTCTCTGCCGCTGCTTTCATCTATCGGATAAACCGATATACTGAGCGAATGGATCTTTTGGCGGCAATGCGCATCTATGTGCGGGTGGTGGAGCGGGGCAGTATGTCCGCCGCCGCGCGCGATATTGGCATCGGACAGCCGGCGGTGAGTGAGAGGATAGAGCGGCTTGAGGCTCATCTTGGCACCCGTCTGCTGCGGCGCAACACGCGCCGAATGTCGCTGACCGACAGCGGCGCTTTGTTCTATGAGCGCAGTAAAGTCGCGATTTCAGCGGCAGATCTTGCGCTGGCGGTCGTGGATGAGCGGGTGGCATTAAAAGGGCTGATTCGTATCGCGGCGCCTTATGGCGCGGGGGAAGAAGTCCTGATGCCCGCCTTGTTAAAGCTGAGAGCAAAATACCCTGAACTCAATATTGAGCTGGTCTTGAATGACCGTGTCGTCGATCCGGTTACGGAGGGCGTCGATATTTCTTTCAGGCTTGGCGACCCCGGCGAGGGCGATTTTGTGGCGCATCCGCTGGGTGATGTGCGGCGGGTGCTGGTTGCTTCGCCAGACTATCTGGCGCGAAGCGGTACGCCTGCCTCTCCGGATGAGCTTATCCATCACGCTTTTGCGCGTGTATCCGGCCTGTTTAACGACAGCCGCCTGCCGCTTCTCTCACAGGATAAACAGATTGTTAGCGCCCGGTTGAACGTGGTGTTCAGCGCTAACCACTGGCGGCCGCTCTACACGGTCCTCATGGCGGGTGAAGCCCTCGGCGTGCTGCAATATCCGGTATGCCAACCCGCGCTGAAAAACGGCCAGCTTATCGCGCTGCTGCCGGAGTACACCGTCCCGTCGTTCAGCGCCTTTTTACTTTATCCGCCGATCAATAAAGCCTCTCGCGAGGTCAGCGCCTGTGCTGCTTTTCTGAAAAGCGCGCTCGCCGAGAGGTTGCAGGAGAATATTACCTAATCTCTCAGGCTACGAAAGCCGGTGGATCAAACGCGGTAATCGGCGGGAGTACTTCGCGCCAAAGCTCTATTTCCACCCGGCAGCTTTGGGCGCTGCAGCCCTGGCCGAGGCGTGAAGAACCTCGATCCTCGGTCAACACATTCGGATTGCCGTGCTTGTCCAAAGAGCCCGGCGTGGAAGGATCCATCGGGTCGTACCATGCTCCGGTAGAGATCTGAACCACGCCCGGCAGGATTTGGTCGCTGATATGAACGCCCGCCAGTATCGCCCCCCGACTGTTAAAGACCTTCACCACTTCACCTTCCCGGATCCCCCGTTTTTCAGCATCCGTCGGGTGCATCCACAGCGGTTCACGCCCGTGAATTTTGGTTGCCCGGCTAACGCTGCCGTGGTCGTACTGGCTGTGAAGCCGGGTTCGCGGCTGGCTGGAAAGCAGATGCAAAGGCCACTCTTGTGCCTGCTTTTGCTGGTAATTGGCCTCTTCCTCATCCCAAAACGGATAGCCCGGGCACTCCCGGTAGCCAAACCCTGCCACGGTTTCTGAATAAAGCTCGATTTTTCCCGACGGCGTGGACAGCGGGAAACGCTCAGGGTCAGCGCGGAAATCGGCGAGGAAAATTTGTGGCTTAGCGGGAGGGGGGAACTCCAGTTTTCCTTGTTCCCAGAAGGCGTCAAAAGGCGGAAGCTCGACGCCGTCCTCCTGCGCTCTTTCTCTTGAGGACTCATACAGATGCGGCAGCCAGTCCGCCGCGGTACGCCCTTCGCTGAAGGTTTCGTAAAAGCCCAGCCTTTTCGCCAGCCCGCAGAAAATGGTGTAGTCATCCTGAGCTTCAGCCAGCGCCGGTATTTGCTGGCGCATGGCAATCATAAAGCCGTCATGGCTGCCGCTGCCAATATCGTCACGCTCAAGGGACGTGGTCACCGGCAACACAATGTCGGAAAACTTCGCCTGCGCTGTCCAGTATTGCTCATGGGCAACGACGGTTTCCGGGCGACGCCAGGCTTCAACCAGGCGATTGAGATCCTGATGATGGTGGAAGGCGTTGCCACCCGCCCAGTAGACGAGGCGGATGTCGGGATAACGGCAAAGCTTGCCATCAAATTCATATTCACCGCCGGGATTCAGCAGCATATCCGATAAGCGAGCTACAGGGATTGCCGTTTTTATCTTGTTCTCACCGGCAGGAAGGCGAGGGCCAGAGAAAGGCACCCGTGCAGCACCGGCAAGGTTGGTACAGGCATAGCCGAAAGCCAAACCTCCCCCGGGCGTACCAATCTGGCCAAGCAGGGAAGTCAGCGCCACGGTTGCCCAGTACGCCTGCTCTCCCTGGCGGGCGCGCTGAATGGACCAGGAAATATTGATCATCGTGCGCTTGCCCGCCATGGTACGAGCCAGCGTTAAGATTTGTTCGGCATCAATGCCGGTAATGCCGGCCGCCCAGCCCGCGGTTTTCGGCACGCCGTCGTGCTCGCCAAAAAGATAGCGGCGCAGCTGCTCGAAGCCGACGGTATGGCTGCTGATAAAGGCCATATCGTGCAGGGACTCGGCAATCAGCGTATGGCACAGCGCCAGCAGCAGCGCCGTATCCGTACCGGGGCGAATCGCCAGCCAGCGGGCGCTTTCGACGGCGCTGAGATCGTTTTGCACCGGGCTGATATTCACGAACTGCACGCCGTTTTGCTCAAGGCGTTCCAGCCAGTGCTTCAACATGTGGTCGTTTGCGCCGCCGCCGTTGACCTGGGCGTTTCTGAGCGGCAATCCCCCGATGGCCACGAACATCTCGCAATGTTCTGCCAGCACCGAGAAATGAGTGTGTTGCTTATGCAGCGGGCTTAACGGGCCAAGAATATGCGGCAGGATCCGTTCTCCGGCCGCGCTGCTGTAGGTATTTGTACTGGCGGTGTAGCCGCCAAAGCCTTTAAGAAAACGGTGCAGCTGGCTTTGGGCATGGTGAAAGCGCCCGGCGCTGGCCCAGCCATAAGAGCCGCCAAAAATCGCCTCGTTGCCGCAGCGCTCCTGCACCGAGCGGAGGTCCCGCGCCAGCAGATCCAGCGCCTGCTCCCAGCTCACCTCGACAAACGGTTCTTTCCCTCTGCCTTCACGAGAGGCCGGGCCGTTTTGCAGATAGCCGAGACGAACCGCCGGGCGGCGAATGCGCGTATTGCCGGTAACGGCGTCAGCCAGAGACTGGCCGATACGGGAAGGATTTTTATCCCAGGAGACGGGAGAAATGGCGGCGATACGCTCGCCCTCGGTGGTGACCCGGTAGGTTCCCCAGTGCATTACCGCCAGCTGATGTTCCGCTTTCATGCTAATACCATGCGTTATCGATAGGGCTAAAGCGGCATCATACGAGGAGGCGGGAGCAAAGAGGAAATCCGTCTGACGATGAAAAATCAGGTAAAGGAGCTAAACTTTAGCGAATACTGTTTCATTTATATTGGCTGGCAGGATTTATAATTAACTGGCGAGAGTATATCGCCGTTTAATTTTATTTTGAGGCATTTTGTTTTTGCCCAAAAAATAATTAATCCATGAGTTTGATGTGGTTGAATTATTTTCTTGTTGTATGTTTTACATGTGTTTTTTTCATGTTCTTTTGCCTCATTCTAAAGTGACTTAATGGCATGGCTGTGAAAGTATAAGATATATCTATTTTTTATTTGGGCTAGATAAAGCTTGTTGTCATGCTGTCGCTTTAGTGAACGATGAATACAGGATAATTATAGCAATGAAGGTTCAAAAAAGACTTTTATCTGCGGCTATTGGGCTGATGTCACTGGCATCTGGCGCTGCTTTCGCCGCAGACACGCTTTCGTTACAGGGGAAAACAATCGGCGTTGCCGTGGTGGGCACTCAGCATTTTTGGGATCGCGAAGCCTACAAGGGCGCGACCGAAGAAGTGGAGAAGCTGGGCGGCAAGGTTATCGGCGTTGATGGCGGCAGGGACAACCAGGTTCATGCCAATAACCACGATATTCTTCTGTCCCGTAAGGTTGATGCGGTAATTAGTATTTTGGGCGACAGTGCCGTTGAGCCAAAATTCAAAGCATTACGTGATGCCGGTATTCCGGTATTTACCGTTGACCATGTTTCGCCGTCTTCCGTGAATAACACCACGTCCGACAACTACACGCTGGGTTCAACGATTGGCCGTTATATGGCCGATGCGCTTGGTGGTAAAGGTAACGTCGCGGTATTTAATGCGTTCTCTAATTCATTACGCATTTGCGGCATACGTTATGACCAATGGAAATATGTCCTGCAGGACTATCCAGGTATTAAAATTATTCAGCCGGAGCTGGCAGAGCAATTTGCTAACTCGCCGGAAGATGCGCGTAAGAAAACCCTCGAATTACTCAGCCAGTACCCGAAAGGCAAGCTGGATGCTATCCATGTAGCCTGCTGGGACCAGCCGGCTATCGGCATCGTTCAGGCGCTGGAAGAGACCGGACGTGATAAAGACGTGAAGGTGACCGCTATCGACGCAGGCCCGGAAACGCTGGAAATCATGGCCGAAAAAGACAGCCCGCTGGTGGCCAACGTTGCTCAGCAGCCGCACCTGATTGGCCAGACTTCTGCCGAAAACGTGGCGCGCTACTTCGCAGGCCAGAAGCTGCCCGCCCAGACCTTTATCCCGGTTATCCCGGTGAAAGGCCCGGATGAAGCCAAAGCCGTGTACAAAAAACTGGGCTACGGTGAGCTGAAGTAGTGAACGCTGCAAAAACGCAACGCGGTCTGGTAATGGACCGCATCAGTAAGCGCTTTGCCAATGTGACCGCGTTAAACGCGGTCACGCTGACGATTGGCCCCGGTGAAATCCACGGGCTTATTGGTGAAAACGGCGCAGGCAAATCCACCTTAATTAAAATTCTTGCCGGGGTTTACCAGGCTGATGGCGGCACGGCCACGCTCGACGGCATTCCGCTTCCGCTTGGTAAGCCTTCGGCCATTGAGGCCCAGGGCATACGCGTTATTCACCAGGAACTCAATCTGATCCCACACTTTACCGTGGCCGAGTCGGTGTTTCTGGGGCAGGAATATCGCCGTGCCGGCGGGCTGCTGGACAGCCGCCGTATGCGGCAGGCGACGAAAGACTTTTTCCTCCGCACCTGGCAGCTGGAGCTCGACCCCGATCGCCTGATCCGGCAGCTGAGCCTTGCCGAGCGCAAGCTGGTGCAAATTGCCAGAGCGCTGATCGACGGCGCGGCTAAGCTGGTGGTTTTTGATGAACCTACGGCCCCGCTTGAAGCTCATGAGGCAAGCCTGGTGTCCGATGCGATACTGCGGCTCAAAGAGCAGGGCATCGCCATTCTTTACATCTCCCACTACCTCAACGAAATCGCCGCGCTGTGCGATGCGGGCACCGTGCTGCGCAACGGTGAAGTGGTGGGGTATCCGGATCGCGAAGTACTGCAGAATACCGATGCCGTCATCCACATGATGGTGGGCAGAGAAATCGACAGGCTTTATACCCCCCGCGAACATGAGGCTGATGCCCCGGCGGGCGAGCAACCTTTACTTTCCGTTCGTTCGCTTTCTGACGGGCAGCAGCTGCAGGACATCAGCTTTGAGATCCGCAAAGGCGAAATTGTTGGCGTTGCAGGGCTGCTGGGCGCGGGGCGGGATGTGCTGGTGGATGCCCTTTACGGGCTGAGCACGGCGAAAAAGGGCGAGATAGTGATAGAGGGGCGACCACGTCGAATCCGCTCGCCGCGACAGGCTATCCGGGCCGGTATGGCGCTGGTGCCTCGCGATCGCCGTCATCAGGGGCTGATCCTGCCGTTTTCGGCTACCGATAACATTAACCTTGCGTCGCTGCCGGACACGGCAACGTTTGGCTGGGAGCACCGCTCACGGGCGCTGAAAAAAGCCCGGGACTGGATTGCGCGGCTGAGTATTCGCCCAGGGGGCCCGGAGCTGCCGGTGCGCTTTATGAGCGGAGGGAATCAGCAAAAGGTGATTCTTGCCCGCTGGCTGGGTACCGACGCCCGGCTGTTTATTCTCGATGAGCCTACGCTCGGCGTCGACATTGGCGCACGCAGCGACATTTATCAGTGCACCCGCCAGCTTGCCGAACAGGGGCGTTCGGTGCTGGTTTCTTCCAGTGACGCGACCGAACTGCTTGGCCTGTGCGACCGTATTCTGGTGATGTGGCGTGGTGCGCTGGTGGCGAATTTACCGACCCAGGGGCTGACGCTTGACGCGCTGCTGGCGACGATTAACGGTGGGCAGGAAAATCCGCTATGAGGACTGAAATTCGTCGTTTTGCGACACGCCGTTCCGTCGCGCTGTTTGAAAAATTCCCGCTGCTGCTGTTTGTCGGCCTGCTGGTGTGGTTGAGCATTCAGTCGCCGTGGTTCCTGAGCTGGCAGAACATCAGCCTGATGCTGGTGCAAAGCGTTCCGCTGGCTATTCTCAGCTTCGGCCTTGTTTGCGTGATTGCTGCTGGGGGAGATGACGTCGTCTCCGGCGGCATAGACCTTTCGCTCCCGGCCATCGCGGTGTTTGGCGTGGCGCTGCTTAGTCTCGGTATGAACGAATGGTTAACGCCCTGGCCGCTGTTATTGCTGCTGATGGCGGCGCTGAGTCTGCTGTGCGGGGGGATCAACGCGCTGCTGGTGCTGGTTGCCGGGCTGCCGCCTCTGCTGGCAACGCTCTCAACCTCGGTGGCGTTTACCGGCCTGACCGACCTGCTTACCGGGCAGCGCCGAATCAGCGTTAGCGATCCGCTGATGGTGGCATTCCGTGACGGTAGCGTGCTGGGCGTACCCTATGCGCTGGTTTATCTGCTGCTGGTGTTCGTTGGCTTCCAGCTTTTGCTGCATCACACCCGCTTTGGCCAGCATTTACAGGCGACGGGTGGAAGTAAAGATATGGCGCAGATGTCCGGGCTTAACGTGCGCCGTCTGATCCTCTCGTCCTGGCTTATCGCCGCCGTTGCGGCGGGTCTGGCGGTCTTCCCGCTACTGGCTCAGGGATCGGGCAGCTCCAGCGGAACCGCGACGCCTTTGCTGATGGAAACGGTGCTGGCAACCTTCCTTGGCACGGCGTTTTCGCGCCGCCGCGTCGTCACCGTTTGGGGGGCATTGCTGGGGGCTGTCCTGGTCAACGCTTTGTCTAACGGCCTGGGGCTGCTGGGGGTGAATATTTTTTGGGTAGGCGCGATTAAAGGCGCGCTGATTCTTGTGGTGCTGTCGGCTTCTGCCCTGCAGCAGAAGGGGGCAAATCAATCATGAAAGTCTTTTCTGCTCTGGCGGCGACGCTTCCGGCCGGTGAGCCCGGGAGAAAGCCGTTAGCCTGGCTGTCTCGCGCGGGCTTTGCGCTGGTCACGCTGTTTTTTATCGTCCTGTTCAGCTGGTCTAATCCTGTTTTCCTGACGCTGGATAACTGGAGTAACCTGCTTCAGGGCAGCGCCATTCTGCTGATCGTGGCGCTGGCGATGACGCTGATTGTCAGCGCCGGCGCTATCGATCTTTCCGTCGGCGTGGCTATCGACTTCGGCGCGATGATGGCGTTGATTGCGCTCAAAACCTGGCAACTTCCATGGCAGGTGGCGGTGCTGTGTGCCCTGCTGGGCGGCGTGATGATAGGCCTCGTCAACGCTTTTCTTATCCTTGCCTGTCGCATTAAGCCGTTTCTGGCCACGCTCGGTACCTGGTTTATCGCCAGCAGCGCCGAGCGCATTTATACCGACGGCGGCGGGGCGATTTCCTGGCGGCGTATGGCTCCTGAGTATCATGATTTAGCCGTGGGCAATGTTTGGGGGATCCCCACGCCGGTGCTTATCGTGCTGGTGGTCTGGCTGGCCGCCTGGCTGCTCACCGAGCGAACGCTGTTTGGTAAGCGGGTACGTGCTATTGGTCAAAACAGCGAAGCCGCGCGTATAGCCGGGATAGCCGATAAACGTACGCTCTTCTGGGTGCTGATTGCCGCCTCGGCAATGTGCGCCGTCGGCGGCATTATTTTGTCCGCCAACCTGCGCCAGTTTACGCCGCTCGCCGGGCAGTCTTACCTGATGGATGCCATTGCCGCCGTGTTTATCGGCACCGCATTCCAGCGGCAGGGGCGCGTCAGCATGGGTGGCACGCTTGGCGGCGTGCTGTTCCTGGCGATTATTGATAACGGCCTGAACCTGATGGGGCTGAACTACCTGGTAAAAGACGCGCTGGTGGGCGTGATTCTGGTGGTGGCGCTGGCCGTTTCCTTCTGGCAGGCCCGTCTGCGTCAACAGCACCGGTGAGGGCGCTATGAGCAAATTTGATGCCGTTTTCGTGGGGCTGACCATCCTTGATATTGCTGGTCGCCCTGTAGTGGAAATCCCCTCCGGCGGCGGCGTGCAGTTTATCGAGCAAATCCGCCTGAACCCTGCGGGGACAGCGGCCGGGGCTTTGGTAAACGCGGCTAAACTGGGGATTCGCACTTCAACCGTGGCCTGCCTGGGCGAGGACGAAAAAGCCGAATTTATTCTGGGCAGCTATCGCCGGCTGGGCATTGACCGTTCGCTCATTCAGCGCACGTCACACAAAGAGACGTCGGCGACGATTTTGCCTATTCGCCCCAACGGCGAGCGGCCTGCGCTGCATTGCCGTGGCGCGTCCGACGAGCTGTTCGTCGCCGAGGTCGATTTCAATAAGGTGCTGGACACGCGTTACCTGCACCACGGCGGCACCGGGCTGCTGGCGGCCATGGACTCTGGCCAGAGCGTCCGTTTGCTGGCCGCGGCGAAAGCGCGGGGCGTCATCACCAGTTTTGATTTAATCGCCCCTGATGAAAATACGCTGGCGTTATTACGCCCGCTGTTGCCGCATGTGGATTATTTTATGCCTGCGCTCGAAGAAGCAGCGTTTATCTCCGGGCTTGTGGAGCCAGCAGAAATCGCCGATTTCTTCCTTTCGCTGGGCGCGAGATGCTGCATTTTTAAAGACAGCGTGCGCGGTTCCTGGCTGTTCAGCCGTGAGAAAACCAGTCATTTCCCGGCCTATAGGGTGAATGCCAGCGACACAACCGGGTGCGGCGACGGCTACTGCGGCGGGTTTATCGCGGCCCTGGCCCAGGGGCTGTCGGAGGACGAGGCCTGCCGGGCCGCGTCTGCGACCGCCGCGTTGGTGGCGACCGGATTAGGCTCCGACGCTGGCGTGGTGAACTGGGAACATTTGCAGGACTTTATGGCGACCACGCCTTTGCTGACATAATAAAAAACAGGCCTTTACGGCCTGTTTTTTTGGTTAGCGCCAGGCGTACAGCAGCGGCTCTCCGGCAACAAAGCGCTGGAGATCGGCGGCGATCATCGCGGTATGCTTCTGGATGCTTTCGCGGGTGGCACCGGCGATGTGCGGCGTAATAATGACGTTATCCAGCTCGCTGATAAACGGATGGTCACGCCACAGCGGTTCCTGGTGGTAAACGTCCAGCGCCGCGCCGCCGAGTGGCCCGTGGCGTAAGGCTTCGATGAGGTCGGCCTCCACAACTACGGAGGCGCGGGAGGTATTAATCAGCTTCGCGCCCGGCTTCATGCTTTGCAGCAGTGAGGCATTGACCAGGCCATCGCTGTGCGGCCCGCTGCTCAAATGCAGGCTGACAATATCTGACTCGCGGAACAGCGCTTCCAGCGTGGTTTTATGCAGGCCCGGCTCGTCGATATCCTCGGCGGCGACAAACGGATCTACCACCAAAATATTCATCCCGAAAGCGCGGGCAATACGCGCCACGCGGCGGCCAATATTGCCGTAGCCAATCAGCCCCAGCGTTTTATTGCGCAATTCTCCGCCCTTAAAAACTTCGTACGGGCTTTCCGGGCTGACGTCCCACACCACATCTTTGCGCAGGCCGGACTGGGTTTGCTGCTCGCTTTGGTTTTCACGGGTAAACTCCCCGCGCTTGAGGGCTGCATGCGATTGCGGAATATGGCGTATCAGGCCGAGCATCAGGCCCAGCGTGAGTTCGGCGGCGGCATCGGCATTGCGTCCTGGGGTGTAAAGCACGGGGATGTTACGTGCCCGAGCAGCCTGAACGTCAATGTTGACCGGGTTAGCGCGGGTGCAGGCGATAACCTTCAGTTCGGGGCAGCTGTTAATCACTTCAGCGGTAATGTCGTCATAGCTGGTGACAATCACCCCGGCGTCGTGGGCCAGGTCGATAATTTCTGATGCCTGAAGCTTAGGTTTGCCGATGGCCCAGCCCTCGACAACCAGTTCGCCAAGCTGGCTAAAGGGTTCAAGGCTGCCTGCATACTCGGCGGTAAAGACGATTTTCATTGTGCATTATCCTGAGAGAGACTTTGTAAGGCCTGGTGCCTGGCCTGCCATACCGGCTGGAGCTGTTCGCGCAGCAGGCGGAATACCGGGAACAGCGCCCGATAGGCGGCATGGGCCTGAGGCTGGGGCAGATAGCGGGTTTGTTCAATTGCCGGATAACGTTCCAGCGCGCCAACGCTGCGGGCGGCAAGCAGCGCCGCACCTCGGGCGCTGAGTTCGTTAAAGTGGCTGGCGATGACCGTACGCCCGGTACAGTCGGCGATAATTTGCAGCCAGGTGGCGGAAGCTGCGCCGCCGCCGGTGAGATACAGATCGCCTTCGCTGGCATAGCCCGTCAGCGAATCCACAATGGCATAGGCCAGCCCTTCAAAAACGGCACGCTGAAGCGCCGCGCGGGACGTATGCTGGTCGACGCCAAAGAACCCTGCGCGGGCGGTCGGGTTGTAAAACGGGGCGCGTTCGCCGTTCAGGTAAGGTTGCCAGAAAACGCCGCCGCTGCCCGGCGGGATAGCGGCAATCTCTTGTTCCAGCGCCACTAAGTCTGGCGTCAGCGAAATGTGCTGCTGCAGCCAGTCGATGTTTGGCGTGCCGGCCTGCATCGGGAACAGGTTAATAAAGCTGCCCCGTTCGGTATGGGTCACAAAACGCGTGCCGCTGCTGACGGTTTCGCGCCCGTGGCACACCACGCCCGTGCAGCAGGTGGTGCCGAGAATGGTGTAAATATCGCCGTCATGAATCGCGCCACAGCCTAGCGCGGCGCTGCATACGTCCAGCGCACCTGCGGCAACCGGCGTCGCCGGCGGCAGGCCGCAAAGCAGGGCGGCGGCTTCGCTTAAGCTGCCTGCCTGGGCGTCAGGGCGAAGCAGGGGGGGAAAACGGTTTTTCAGATGATCAATACCCAGAGCCTGCAGAGCGAAATCGGAAATCTCGCCGGTTGACTGGTTCAGCAGCGAAGCGCTGGTGTCCGTCAGCTCAAGGGCCGCAACCTGGGTCAGGCGAAAGCGAATCCAGTCCTTGGCGAAGAAAATATAGTCGGCGGCGGCCAGGCGTTCGGGCTGATTTCGCTTGAGCCAGCAGAGCTGCAGGCTGGTGTTACACGGCTGTAGCTGAGAGCCGGTTTCATCGAACAGTGCTTTGTCGAGGCCCGGAGATTGCAATAATTCGTCCATCAACACCCGGCTGCGGGTGTCGCTCCAGAGTATGCCCGGGCCTACCGGATTACCGTTTTTGTCGCTTAGCCAGACGCCTTCGCCCTGGCCCGCCAGACCGATTGCTTTGAGTTTGCCCTGTTGTAATGCCGGGCTGTCGGCCACTTCCCGCAGCGTACGTACCACGGACTGCCAAAGCTGCTCCATATCCTGCTCGGCGTAGCCCTGCGGGGAAAGCGTGGGCGAGGTGTTTTCCGCTGCGCTTGCCACCGCATGGAAATTGCTGTCAAACAGCACGGCTTTTACCCGCGACGTGCCGATATCAATACCCAGGAAATACTCCATACCTCAAGCCTCACGCTAGCGAACAGAAACAGAAATACGGCGATTAATCGCGCTCGTACAGGCGGCGCTGCATTTCACATTCAAACAGGAATTCGAGTCCCTCAAGCTGGCGACGCGCTTCGTTCACGTCTTTACCCCAGCAGGTCAGGCCGTGACCACGCAGCAGGAAACCGTAGTTCAGGGGAGTCTGTTCGGCATGCTGTTCAATGCGTTTTGCCAGCGCGTCGATGTCCTGATCGTTATCGAAGATAGCAATCGGCACCGTGTTGAGGTGCGACTGTTGGCCGGTAAGGGTTTTTTGCATTTCATAGCCGCTGATGTTCAGGGCCGGGCCTTTCTCAATCCGCGACAGGACGGTGGCATTCACGGTGTGGACGTGAAGTACGACGTTTGCCTCGGGGAAGAGACGATAAACCAGCGTGTGCAGCCCGGTTTCGGCAGAAGGTTTACGCCCCGATGGCGCCTGATTGGTGGCGATATCTACCTGAAGAAAATCCTCGCTGGTCAGGCTGCCTTTGTCGCGCCCGGATTCACTCAGCCAGCACCACTCGGCATCCTGACGAATAGACATATTGCCGCCGGTTGCCGGGGCCCAGCCTTTAGCGCCGATCCAATGACAGGTGGTGACCAACTGCGCGAGTCTTTCTTGCCACATACAGTATTCCTCAATGCTTTTTAGTTTAACTGTCTAGCCGTCTAAATGGCTGTTTACATGATGCTATCATTGTGTGAACACACGGGCAACACTTGCCGGGTTATAAGATATATCGAGCAAATCAGCGGTTTTTCACCGAGTTTTCTCCTGTGACTGGACGGTTTCGCTCTACAGTCGAAACGTCGCTTTGCATAGACTGCTTTTGTTATGTTATAACGTAACAAATTAACAATAAGACGATGCACGCTATGACGGTCACCCCAATGTTATGCCCTAAAACGCTGCCTGATATTCAGTCACTCAGAAGCCACGAATTCGACACGGCCCTGTCCTGGGTCGGCATGGAACAAATCGATCTTCCGGTGGAGGTGGCTGGCCGCCCGCTGGCGGCGAAAGTCAACGCCGGGATCAATCTTCTCAATTCCCCGGAAGCGGAAAAGGGCATTCATATGTCCCGGATCTATTTGCTGCTGGACGAGCTAACCCAGGGCGAAATTACGCCGGCGGTATTGCGCCATTTATTGGGTGAATTTTTGGTTTCGCACCAGCGCAGCAGCGACCGCGCCAGCGTGGAAATTACCGGCGAAATGCTGCTATCCCGCAAATCTTTAACCTCAAACCACTTTGGCTGGAAGGCTTATCCCATCCGTATTCTGGCGGAGCGTGGGGACGTTTTTACCGTCACGATCCGGGTGGGGATCCCGTATTCGTCCACCTGTCCGGCATCGGCGGCACTGAGCCGCAATCTCGCTCAGCGGCAGTTTCAGCGGGACTTTGCCGGGCGAAGCGACAACATCTCTGTGGAAGAGATGATGGCCTGGCTGGGCGAGAAGGGGATGCCGGGCACGCCCCACAGCCAGAGAAGCTGGGCGTGGGTTAGCTGCCGGCTGAAGCCGGAAGTTGCCACGCTGCCTTTCGAGGAGCTTATCGACCGCGGCGAGGCCGCGCTTGGAACGGCGGTGCAGACGGTGGTTAAGCGCAGCGACGAACAGGCTTTCGCCCTGGCCAACGGACAAAATTTGATGTTTTGCGAAGACGCCGCTCGCCGCCTGAACAAGGCGATGCTGGACGCGCCTTTCAGCGCCGCTTTTACTCTCCGCGTTGAGCATCAGGAAAGCCTCCATGCGCACAATGCGGTGGCTCATATTCACTGGACAGGAAATCACCATGTTGCGTAAAAACCCGTCAGGCCATCTGCCGCAGGTCTCTCCCAAAGCGTATATCGACCCTACGGCGGTCATTTGTGGCCGGGTCATTATTCATGACTATGTGTATGTCGGGCCTTATGCGGTGATCCGCGCCGACGAACTGAACGCCGAAGGAGACATGGACCCTATCGTTATCCATTCCCATTCGAATATTCAGGACGGCGTAGTGATTCACTCTAAAAGTGGCGCCCCGGTGACCATTGGCAGCGGCACGTCGATTGCGCACCGGGCAATTGTCCACGGCCCTTGCCGGGTCGATGAGCGGGTGTTTATCGGTTTCAACAGCGTGTTGTTCAACTGCCACGTACAAACCGGCTGCGTCATTCGCTATAACGCGGTGGTGGATGGCGTCACGCTGCCGAAGCAAACGTATATTCCGTCTACCGAGCGCGTAGGGCCAGACTCTGATTTAACCCAATATTCACGCGTTGACCCTGCGTCTGTTCAGTTTTCTGAAGAGGTGGCCAATACCAACGTCAAGCTGGTGGAAGGTTACCAGCTGCTGCGCAACGAGTTCTGAGTATGTCTCTTTCATCCGCAGAGCCAGAGTTGAGCGTTTCCCTGCGGGCGATTGCCCGTCCGCAGGGCGCAGTCTGGCCGGTGGCGATTAATTTTCACCTGCAAAAAGGCGAGCGCCTCAGCGTGATTGGGCCCAACGGCAGCGGTAAAACGTCGCTGCTGCGGGCGCTGAGCCAGGAGCTAAAGGTTGAAGGGGAGATTACGCTTGCGGGCCGCCCCTTAAATAAGCTCAATCCGCTGCTGCGGGCGAAGCTCGTGGCGGTCATGTCGCAAAACGATCTCCCTGATTTGCGCCTGTCCATCGAAGATTATGTCGCGCTTGGGCGGCTCCCGTTTGCCCGGGATATGCCTGAGCCAGAACACCGCTGCATTGTTTGTGGCGCGATGAAAGAGGTGGGTGTGCTTGGGATGCGGCATAAATCGCTGGCCTGCCTGTCCGGCGGTGAACGGCAGCGGGCGATTCTGGCGCGAACGCTGGCGCAAACTTCACGGCTGCTGCTGCTGGATGAGCCGACCAACCACCTTGATCTGGCGGCGCGGGAAGAACTGCTGACGCTGGTGAAAGCT
The DNA here is from genome assembly GCF_036500665.1 of Cedecea sp. Lineage (NCBI taxonomy): Bacteria > Pseudomonadati > Pseudomonadota > Gammaproteobacteria > Enterobacterales > Enterobacteriaceae > Cedecea > Cedecea sp. Next base: position 115,585 of record NZ_DASYBS010000106.1, on the reverse strand, counting down.
CGCGGTACCACGGTTATTGCCGTCCTGCACGATCTCAACTTAATCGAAGGGTTTGCCGACAAAGTCCTTATTTTGTCCGCGGGGCAACAGCGGGCTTTTAACGTGCCTGACGCTGCCCTGAGTACCCAAACCCTTCGCCCCGTCTTTGGCCTCGATAGCTTTACCGTGGAGCATCCCGGCCAGCAAGGCAGGCGAGTCCGTTTTTTTGAATCCTCACGCCAACAGTAAACTTTCAGGGATCGCTATGATGTTAAAAATTGCCTCCGGCATGCTGCTTGCCTTTGCTTCCACCGCGGCTTTGGCCTCGGGGTTCCCTGCGACCATTAATAGCTGCGGTAAACCCGTGGTGTTTAACGCGCCGCCTAAGCGTGCGGTAATAAATGACCTGAACATGTCAGAGATGGCTTTCGCCCTCCATTTGCAACCGCAGATTGTGGGCCTGACGGGCATCTCCGGCTGGTACAAAATGACGCCAGAATTTAAGCAGAAAATGGGGACGATCCCTGAGCTTGCGCCCAAATATCCCTCGCTTGAAACGCTGCTGGCCGCCGAACCCGACTTCTTCTTTGCCGGCTGGAATTACGGCATGAAGGTGGGGGGCGATGTAACTCCCCAAAGTCTGGCGAAATACGGCATCAAAACATTTGTGCTCAGCGAAAGCTGCGCGATTTCCGGCGAAAGCAAAACCAAAGCGACCCTGGATCTGCTCTATAACGATGAGCTTACGCTGGGCAAAATATTTGGTAAGGCAGAGGCTGCTCAGAAGCTGGTTGATGGCTGGAAAGCGCGGCTTGCGGCACTCCCTAAAGCGAAGCAGGGCGCGAAGCCGCTGAACGTGTTTGTCTACGACTCCGGCGAGGATAAGCCGTTTACCAGCGGGAAATACGCCATGCCGCAGGCCATTATCGAGGCCGCAGGTGGTAAAAACGCAATGGAAGGGCTGGACACCAGTTGGGGCACAACATCCTGGGAAAGCGTGGCGGCAGCCGAGCCGGATGTCATCATCCTGCTGGATTACCAAAACGGCGGCGGTGCGGATTCGCTACGCCAGTTCCTTGAGCACCATCCGCTGATGAAGCTCACCCCGGCGGTTAAACAGCACCGTTACCTTAAGCTGCAGTACGCTGAGTTAACGCCCGGCCCGGCAAATATTGCTGCGGTAGAGAAGCTCGCGCACGTTCTGTTCGCGGCCCTGTGATGTTTATAGCTTCCCGCTACGGCCGGGCCACGTGCCTGGCCGTGTTTCTGATCGTATTTTTTGCGGCGCTCAGCCTGACCGAAGGCTCGGTCCGGCTGAGTTTGCATCAGGTGGCAAGCGCGCTGCAGCCCACGGCTCAGGACGTTTCACCGATGACTCGCGGCATTGTGCTGGATATTCGGCTGCCAAGAACGCTGCTGGCCCTGATGACCGGGGCGGGGCTTGCCGTGGTCGGCGCTTTGCTACAAACCGCCACGCGCAATGAGCTGGCGGATCCTTTTTTGTTCGGGCTATCTTCCGGCGCTTCTGCCGGGGCTGTGCTGGTTTTTACCCGCTTTGGCGACTTCTTCGGCGCCTGGACGCTGCCGGTGGCGGCCTTTTGTGGCGGGCTGCTTTCTTCCGTTGCGGTGCTGTCCTTGTTCCAACTGAAGCGCGAGCGGGGAGCGGAAACGCTGATTATTTGTGGGCTGGCCATCTCCTTTTTGTTCGGCGCGTTAACCAGCTACCTGATTTTTGCCGGCGATCAGCGCACGGCCAGCTCGGTGTTGTTCTGGTCGCTCGGTGGCCTGGGGCTGGCACGGTGGGACAATCTGGGCTTTGCGCTGGCCGGACTTTTGCTGCTGGCCGCGTTTTGCCTGCTGCGGTGGCGCTCGCTTGACGGGCTGCTGGCGGGCGATCGCACGGCATTTTCGTTGGGTATTAACGTTAACCGCCTGCGCACCGAGATCTTCCTGTGCTGTGCCTTTTCGACCGCTATCTTCGTGGCGCTGACCGGCGTGATTGGCTTTGTCGGGCTGATGGTGCCGCATCTCTGCCGACATTTTTCGGCAATCAGGCACGCTCGGCTTCTGCCGTTGTGCGCATTAGCGGGGGCGAGTTTGCTGTGCGGGGGGGACATCGTCAGCCGGGTGCTGGTCGCGCCGCAGGAGCTGCCCATCGGCATTATTACCGCAGGCATTGGCGGGCTGTTTATTGTGGTGATGGTTGCCCGACGCTAGCGTTCGCTGGGTTTAAACAGATATTCTATGTAATGCATCAACACTGACATTTGCTGCAGGATATTGGCGCTGTCCAGAATCAGCGCTCCCCAGAGCACAATCAGCGCAGCAACCATGCCCGCGGCTGAATAGTAAAACAGTTTCATCACAGCATCATATTGACAGGAATTTGCCTCATTATAGCGAGACATCACGAGCTGTCAGTAAATGACCGGCGTTTTGTTCCGGAAAACAGGGCAGATGCCGCCTGACATCTGCCCTGAAAGATTAACGCGTATAGCGAGGTGCCGGAATGCCCGTGCGAGAAGCACCAAATAAAGCGAGGCGAGCTTTTTCGTAGGCCTCCCAAAGTTGTTCGTCATGCAGTGGGGGCATGGAAATCGTTTCTCCTTTGTCCAGGCCGACCAGGGCCGCATCAACCATATCTTCAGCAGTCATTATTGAGCCTTCTGGTAATGTTTCCATCGGCATGCCGGATAGCGTCCAAATTTCTGTGGCCGTAGCGGCAGGAAGTACGGCCTGGATATGAATGTTGCTCCCTTCAACCTCTTCTTGTAACCCGCGGGTGAAGTTCAGCACATATCCTTTCGTTCCGCTGTAAACGGCACTTCCCGCCCGGGCATGCAGTGACAGAACCGACGCGATATTAATCAGTGTCCCACGATGTAATGTTTGAAATAGTTTTAGCGCCGCTAAGCTAAGTCGGGTTAATGCCGTGATATTTAACGTTATATCGCTCTGGTGCAATTCGGCATCTCCTGAGGTGAAAGGCGCCATATGCGCGGTACCGGCGTTGTTAACCAGCACGCTAATGCGTGGATCCTTGAGCGCTTCTTCTACTGCGGCAATATCCCGATCGTTAACCAGGTCCGCCTTTAGCGTGGTCACGGTGATGCCGTGGCGAGCCTCAAGCTTTGCGGCAAGATCGCGCAGGCGATCTTCGCGCCGGGCAACCAGCAGCAAATCAAAACCTCTGGCGGCAAAACGATCGGCATAAACCGCACCAATACCAGAAGACGCGCCGGTAATCACCGCGACGGAACGAGAATTAGCCATAAAACACCTCATAAGAAATAGAGTAACGTTGATTTGGTTTCATTATGAAACCTTGTCGAAAATGTAGGGGTAAAGGTTTAATTATGCAACCAATTTGCGGGTGGTTTTTTCGTTATGCGCAGGAATGGGTAAAAGGGGAATTGCTAAGCACCTGAATAACAAGTGCTTACTTGTCAGGAGGAATGGCGTGCCCGAGTGACGATTTCGCCCGGCTGCAGCTCGCGGCCGTCTTCGGCCTGCAGGGTCAGCTTGCGGATGGGGCGATGCTGCTGGCTGTCTACCAGTACGCTGCGCGTCTCATCTTTGGCATACAGATTTTCGCAGCCCCACTGGGAAAGGGCGGCCAGCACGGTTTGCAACGCCCGGCCTTTCTCCGTCAGCACGTACTCGCTCCAGGCGCTGCCGTCCGAGGCCGGGCGAAGCTCAAAAATGCCGTTGTCGACGAGCTGTTTGAGGCGAATGGTCAGCATATTTTTGGCGATGCCGAGGTTCTTTTGGAATTCACCGAAGCGAGACATGCCGTTCAGCGCATCGCGCACGATAAGCAGTGACCACCAGTCGCCGATCACGTCCAGCGTGCGGGCAACCGAACAGACGCTGTCTTCAAGGCTTTTACGTTTCATCATTCCTCCTGGTGGGATCTACAGGTTCTATTATAAAACTTTTTTGTCGGGAAACTGAGCGCCAATTTCAGCGGTACCAGGCGGTGAGCGTGCGGCGCAGGCTGGCTATCAGCCGGAGCTTCCATTCCACGGTTGACGTCCGGTACTGCAAAAACAGGCTACCCACAGCCTGGTCACCGGAAAGCGGCAGCGTAAAAAGCTGGGCTTTGTCATTGAGCGTGGCAAACCACGGGGCAGGCACAATAGCCATCAGCGGGGCGTAACGCAATGCGGGCGCAAGCTGGCCATAGTCGCTACAGGTAAACGCCAGCCGACGCCCGAGCCCGGCTCGCGCCTGCTGGCGATCGAGTTCGTTAACGTCCTGCGGCCAGGGGTGGCAGTAGAAGTGCTCAAACTGCGCCAGCTCGTCGAAGGCCAGAGCTTCACGCCCGCTAAGCCTGGCGTACAGCGGCTGGCCGAAAACGGCGATCAGCCGCGTGCGGCCTATGCGGTCATAATGCAGCGCGCTGACGCGCTTTTGGTGATCGCCGACGGCAAGCAGCAAATCTATTTTGCCTTCCAGCAGCTCATCCCGCCAGGCTCGCCGTTCAAAGGTCAGGCACTCGATGATGGCACCGGCCTGATGGCCTTTGCTGGCAAGTTCAGGGGTTAGCAGCACGTTTAGCGCCGGAGGCAGCACAAGGCGAAAGCGGCGCTCTTCTGCGTGCTCTTCACCAAACAGTTCTTCATTGAGCGAAACGAACAGCGGGATTAAGCGCTCTTTAATGCCCAGCGCAAAGGGCGTTGGCACCTGGGCGTTTCCTTCCCGGCGAAAGAGCGGATCGCCCAATGCCTCACGCAGGCGGGCGAGGGCATGGCTAACTGCAGACGGGCTAAGCGCAAGCTTCTGAGCCGTTCGGCTGGTTGAGCCGGTGGTGAGCATCACGTACAGCACTTTCAGCAGATTCATGTCTAATTGCAGGATGTTCACGATATCGGCTCTCAATTGCATCACACTAAATTGCCCGGCATTATACTGCGCCTCCTGACAAAAAGGAGCTCTCCATGAATCGCTATAGCCTGTTGTTTACCTGCCTGATTTCGACCCTGTCCGCCAGCAGCTTTGCTGCGTTAAATCCGACTCAGCCACTCTCAGCCGCACCGCCATACTCGCTGTTTGAAGGGTGGGCAAAACCGGTTAAGCCGTTTCGCATGGCGGAAAACGTGTGGTATGTCGGAACCGAAAATCTCTCGTCCATTCTAATTACCACGCCTGAGGGACACATCCTGGTGGACGGCGCGTTAGAGGCCAGCGCGGAGGGCATCAAGAGTAATATTGCCGCGCTTGGTTTTGATATTCGTGATGTGCGCTTCATTCTCAATAGCCATGCTCGTCTGGATCAGGCGGGTGGCATCGCCCGGCTCAAACAGTGGAGCGGGGCAAAGCTTATTGCCAGCAAGGCAAATGCAGAGCAAATGGCGCGAGGGGGAAGGGACGATTTCGCACTGGGTGACGCGTTGCCTTTCCCACCGGTTACCGCGGACAAGATTATTCATGACCGCGACACGCTGACGTTGGGCGGCATTACCGTGACCGCGTTGCTGACGCCGGGGCACTTGCCGGGAAGCACTTCGTGGCTGTTTACGCTACCGGGCGGTAGCAAGCTTATCTACGCCGACAGCCTTGCCACACCGGACTATCATTTGATCGGGAATAAAAATTACCCGACGCTGGTGAACGATATTCGCCATAGCTTTGTCACCCTCGCCGCGCAAAAGGTCGACATTTTTGTGGCGAATAAAGGGGAGCGTTTCAGCCTGGCAGCTAAACAGGCCCGCCTTGCCGCCGGAGATAGCAAGGCGTTTATCGACAGGGACGGGTTACAACGCTACGTGGATCTCTCCCGGCAGCGCTTTGAAGCGCAGCTGAAACAACAAACGGAATAATAGGGCTTTTTGCGATCTGCCGGGCAGGCCGGCTGTCATTTTTCTGTCACAATATATTCTTCACATTTTATTAATCACTCCTGAGGAATAAGTCATGAAGAAAAAAATGGTTGCCTCATTGCTTGCCGCCGCCTGTATTGCCCCAGGCCTGGCGCAAGCGGACACCGTGCCTGACGGCTATCAGCTGCAACAGGTATTGCTGATGAGCCGTCATAACCTGCGTGCACCGCTGGCCAACAACGGCAGCGTGCTTGAGCAGTCTACGGCTCAGGCGTGGCCGGAATGGGACGTGCCCGGCGGGCAGCTCACCACTAAAGGCGGCGTGCTGGAAGTGTATATGGGGCACTACATGCGTGAATGGCTGGCGAGCCAGAACCTGGTGACCAGCGGTGAATGCCCGGCGCCGGAAAGCGTTTATGCTTATGCCAACAGCCTCCAGCGTACCGTGGCCACCGCACAATTCTTCATTACCGGCGCCTTCCCAGGCTGCGACGTGCCGGTACATCATCAGGAAAAAATGGGCACCATGGACCCGGTGTTCAACCCGGTTATCACCAACACCTCGCCTGAGTTTAAAGAGAAAGCCGTGCAGGCGATGGAAAAGCAGCGCACTGAATATAAGCTTGCCGACAGCTACAAACTGCTGGAGCAAATCGTCGGCTATAAAAACTCGCCAACCTGTAAAGAAAAACAGCAGTGTGACCTGGCTGACCCGAAAGATGCTTTTAGCGCGAATGCGACTCAGGAACCCGGCGTCAGCGGGCCATTGAAAGTGGGCAATGCTCTGGTTGATGCTTTCACGCTGCAATACTACGAAGGCTTCCCGATGGACCAGGTGGCGTGGGGCAAAATCAAAACGGCGGAGCAGTGGCGTGTGCTTTCGCAGCTCAAAAACGGCTACCAGGATACGCTGTTCACCTCGGCGGACGTCGCGCGTAACGTAGCGGCACCGCTGGTGAAATACATTCAGAACGCGTTAACGTCGAAAGAGGCCGTCTCCGGCCCGAAAGTAACATTGATGGTGGGCCACGACTCTAACATCGCTTCGCTGCTGACCGCGCTGCAGTTCAAGCCTTATCAATTGCCGGGGCAGTATGAGCGTACGCCTATTGGCGGTAACATTCTGTTCCAGCGCTGGCACGATAAGAGCAATAACCGCGATCTGCTGAAGGTGGAATACGTTTACCAGAGCGCCGAACAGCTGCGTAATGGCGATGTATTAACCCTGAAGAACCCGCCACAACGCGTCACGCTGCAGCTGGAAGGCTGCCCGACGGACGCCAACGGCTACTGCTCGTGGGATAAGTTTAGCGAAGTGCTGACTCAGGCCGTGAAGTAAGAAGATGCTGCCCCCGGAAGGGGGCAGCGGAGAGGTTAAACGTTTTTGCGCTCTATGGTTTGTTCGCCCCAGAAAAGCGAGTCCTTATCCGTTTTGGCAAAGGCAAGCGGCAGGACTTCATCGCTCCCTTCTTCCCAAATCTTTTCAGCCAGCTTTTCATCGTACTTTGCCAGTTCAAAAATGGCTTCAGCAATTTCTGGTGAGGTGTTGCGTAGGCGAGCCCATTCCCCAACGTGATGGGCTTTTGCTTGCGTCGTTGTCATTAATCCTCCCGTTAACCTTTGAGTTTTACCGCCAGACCTGCGACGTGTTTTCCCTGGTAGCGGGCTATCGCCAGCTCTTCCTGGCTTGGCTGGCGTGAACCGTCGCCGCCGGCAATGGTTGTGGCCCCGTAAGGCGTACCGCCGCGCACCTGCGAGACATCAAACAGTTCCTGCGCCGCGTAGCCGATAGGCACAATCACCATCCCATGGTGGGCGAGCGTTGTCCAGGTGGAGGTGATGGTCTGCTCCTGGCCGCCGCCGGTGCCGGTTGAGCTGAACACGCTGCCCAGTTTTCCGTAGAGCGCGCCGGAAGCCCACAGCCCGCCCGTCTGATCGAGGAAGGTGCGCATCTGGCCCGCCATATTGCCAAAGCGGGTAGGGGTCCCGAAGATAATGGCGTCGTAATCGGCCAGCTCCTGCGGCGTGGCGACCGGCGCGGTGTGGGTTTTGCCGCCGGCTTTAGCAAAGGCTTCCGGGGCCATGGTTTCGGGCACGCGCTTTATTGTCACTTCCGCACCATCGACCTTTTGTGCACCTTCTGCCACGGCCTTAGCCATGGTTTCGATGTGTCCATACATTGAATAATAAAGCACCAGTACTTTAGCCATCTTGCTTCACTCCTCAATTGAACTGCAGTTTTGCTGCACTCCTTTAAAGATATGACCTGTGGCGCAGAGTGCAAACCTGAGTGTTCTTTCCTTGATACATCACAAGCGCAGGCGGAATTTTCACCCTGTAGCATTAGCTAACATTTTTCTGGGTGTTTTTTTGACCAGTCATAAGAGGGTGTTATGACCTCAGGTTTGAAGGATAAAACCATAAGCTCCCCGGCATGTTTCTGGATGTTTCTGAATAGAGGTTTAATCACGTCGGTACACTAAGCTTATTCCCACGCGGTAACGTTGACGGCAAGCTCGTCTGGCCGCGCAATAAAAGACTTCTCTTTTATTGAATGCAAGATGATGTCCTAAATCCGGAGGTTAGAAATGGCAAACCATCGTGGTGGTGCAGGTAATTTCGCTGAAGACCGTGAAAGAGCATCAGAAGCAGGCCGTAAAGGTGGCCAGCACAGCGGCGGTAACTTTAAAAACGATCCGCAGCGCGCCTCAGAAGCTGGTCAAAAAGGGGGTAAAAACAGCCACGGCAGCAAGAATAAATAGCCGTGACTTCGTGAAGCGTACAGCGAATTAACGCTTGCGCCGAAATACCCCCAGCCGCCGGTTAGCCGGCGGTTTTTTATTGGGTAAAAAAAGCTGAGCTAATATTTATAATTTTTTATTATTTTATAATTAATTCAATTTATTAGTTGATTAGATAATTTACTTGCCACCTGAGTATGTTTACACTTGCCGCTAATTAACAATGGAAACTATAAGGGATTGTATAAGTGGCGATACCAGGCAATATGTGGCTAAAAGATGATGGTGGTGCTCTCATTAAAGGTTCAGTTGATGTTGAAAATCGAGATTACTCCATAGAGATTACGTCTTTCAGCCATAACCTATACATTCCAACCGATGGCGCTACAGGCAAACTGACGGGAACGCGTGTTCACGGCGCATTAGTTTTTGAAAAGGAATTTGATAGTTCATCACCGTACTTGTTCAAGGCCGTTGCCACAGGCCAGACGCTGCGATCCGCTGAATTCAAATGGTACAGAGTTAATCATGCAGGGCAGGAGGTGGAGTATTACAACATGCTGCTTGAAGGTGTGAAGATCGTCTCTGTTACCCCGATGATGCATGATACCAAAACGGTAATAAATGTAGGTCATCTTGAGCAGGTTCAACTACGCTACGACAAAATTACATGGCATTACCTTGACGGAAACATAAAATACTCTGACGCATGGAATGAGCGTGTAACCGGATAGGTGATAAACTAATGGATACAGTTGAAGAACTCAACGGAACGTATTTTTATAGGGGCTATTCTAACCTATCTGCTGGTGAATTATTGTTCTGGATCTTTCTTGATGAAGCAAGTGAACAGTTTGGCGTGCAAGATTTTCTGACTGTTGGTCTGGTTTTATTAGGCCAGCCAGAGATAACAACGAGAGGTAAGCCTATTGGCGCGACTCTTGGAACATCTATTCTTAGTTCACAGCTACGCCATTATCTGAATATTGAAACCAGACGCTTACCCACTTTAACCACTGGCAGTATTAAAAGATTAAAGTTTGCCTATGTGACAAATTTGGGCGCATTCGTAGGGCGGTGGATCCCTATTCTTGGGATCTTTATTATCGCCTCTGATGTTTCAACCATTGCCTATAAAGCAACCACGAAATATAACACCATAGCAAGGGGAAAGGACAAGTTATGGTGACCGATAGTGATGTGATCGCCTGGTACAATGAGCGTTTTAATAAACCGGGATTATTTTCCGGTAAACGCTGGCCTGTCACGATCGAGACGAGCTTAAGCACTGGCGATCGTGTTTGGGCGAGTGAAACGGGAGAGGATATTATGAAAGCGTATTTTGAGCGATTTAATGTTGACCCTGCCGGTTTCGACTTTTATAAGTACTGGCCCGCTGAAACCTTCTTTTTATTCGCGCTGTGTACCTGTGGAGGTGATGATGAGGAACCCAAACCCTTAACACTTCGTATGCTGGCAGAATCAGCAAGAGCGGGTGTTTGGTTGTATAACTGACAATGGATATATTTCTGATGACGGAAAACAGAGATTTTGAAGCGGAAGTTATTGGGTACATAATGAAACATTACCCGATAAGAGTACGCTGGTTCAGACCGGAAGTTAAACAAGTCACTAAAGAATGGACGCTGTTGGATGACTTTGAATTTGTGCCGGAAGATGCGTGTGATTTTTTATCCGATCTGTTTGAACATTTCAGCATTGAACATTCAAATTTTGATGTCAGTAATTACCTGGAGCGGGAATATCCATTCTGGCAAAAAATACCCTCGCCGGAACCAGAGGTAAAACCATTGACGGTGCAAATGATTATTGAATCAGCCCGGGCAGGAAAATGGCTATTCGACTAAGCAAAGCCGCCTTTAAAGGCGGTTTTCTATTTTCCCATTGCAACAAAATGTGACTGGAAGCACTATAGACCCTCGACTTTCACCCTGATGTTTCCGGTCTCCCTCATGTCTGCGCCATTAAGCCGTTATAAATTCTCCGTTAAGCCGCAGGAAGCGCTGCTTATCCTCATCACCATGTTCTGGGGCGGTACCTTCCTGGCCGTGCAGTACGCCATGACGATGAGCGACCCGTTTTTCTTTGTTGGCCTGCGCTTTGCTACCGCTGCCGTGGCCGTGGGGCTGCTGTCGCTGAAATCGCTGCGCGGATTAACCTGGCTTGAAATCAAGGCGGGGGTAATGATTGGCGTGGCTATCGCCATCGGCTACAGCATGCAGACCTGGGGGCTGCAAACCATCCCCAGCAGTAAATCCGCCTTTATTACCGCGATGTACGTTCCCGTTGTGCCGCTTTTACAGTGGATCTGCCTTGGCCGTATGCCGGGCTTGATGTCCTGGATTGGAGTGATTCTGGCGTTTGTTGGTCTTATTTTTCTTGCCGGGCCGGAAGGGACCAGCCTGTCACTGGGCGCAGGGGAAATCATCACGCTCATCGGCGCGGTGGCGATTGCCGCTGAGATAATCCTGATCAGCGCCTGGGCGGGAAAAGTGGACATCAAGCGCGTCACCGTGGTGCAGCTGGCGACGGCTTCGCTGGTGTCGTTCACGGCGATGGTCCCCGCCGGGGAAAGCGTGCCGCATTTCAGCCCTGGTCTGGTGGCGATCGCCCTGGGGCTTGGGATTTTCAGCGCCATTATTCAGGTGACGATGAACTGGGCGCAGCGCAGCGTGTCGCCGACTCGCGCGACGGTGATTTATACCGGTGAGCCGGTTTGGGCGGGGATCTTTGGCCGCATGGCTGGCGAGCGGCTGCCCGTACTTGCGCTGCTGGGTGGGGCATTGATTGTGCTCGGGGTGCTGGTTAGTGAGCTGAAGCTCAAGCGCAAGAAAGCGGCGAACGCGGCGCGCGACTGGCAGGAAGATACCGAAGGCGAGGGCGTCTGAGCTATAATTCATGCCAGCGATCAACAAGGAGAGCGCGCATGGCTGAAGCCGCAACTGACAATAAAACCCCTGGACGCCGCTCGAAAGCCGTCGCGGCCAAAAAACAGGCCATTCTTGACGCTGCGCTGGCGTTCTTTTCTCAATACGGCATCCACGGCACCAGCCTTGAGCAGGTTGCCGAGCGGGCCGAAGTTTCAAAGACTAACCTGCTTTATTACTACCCTTCCAAAGAAGCGCTCTATATTGCGGTGCTCAAGCAGATCCTCGACGTCTGGCTTGCGCCGCTGCGTGCCTTTCGTGAGGATCTGCAGCCGCTGGTGGCGATTGGGGAATACATTCGGCTCAAGCTGGAGGTTTCGCGCGATTATCCGCAGGCTTCTAAGCTCTTTTGCCTGGAGATGCTGCAGGGCGCACCGCTGCTAAAAGGCGAGCTGACGGGGGACCTGAAAGCCCTGGTAGATGACAAGTCGGCGATCATTGCCGGCTGGGTTGCTAGCGGTAAGCTTGCTGCCGTTGACCCGCATCATCTTATTTTCATGCTCTGGGCCACGACCCAGCACTATGCGGATTTTGCCAGCCAGGTTGAGGCTGTGACCGGTAATACGCTGCAGGACGAAGATTTCTTCCGCCGCACGGTGGAAAACGTGCAGCGGATGATTATTGAGGGGATTCGGGTGAGGTAATCGCGCTTACTTAGGGGGCAGGACGCAGCTCACGTCTCCCTCTTCGCACTCCAGCGTACCTTTTAGCAGCTCGGTACGTTCCAGCGTTTTATCCGCCAGGCAGTTGGCGCGCACCATCGGGTAGACGGAACCTTGTTCCGCGCCTGAACTCATAAAATCACAGTCCGCATCGCGGAAGGCTATCCACGCATTCTGCGCTTTTTTAAGCTGCGCTTTTTGCTTGTCGGTTGCCCGGGACATCACTTCTTTGTAGGTTTTGTTCAGCTGCTCGTCCTGCTTTTTATACTCTGCGGCATAGCACTGATTCATATCGGCCTGGGTGGTGGCTGCATCACAGCCATCGGCCATCGCGGCCCCGCTCAGCAGCAGCCCGCCAACAAGTAAACACACGCGTTTCATTTCGCTGTCCTCAAATAAAAAAAGGCTCTCAGATGAGAGCCCTCGAGACGGTGGACAAAGTATATTGTCCTTAAAATTCTGGGCTCTGGTCTAATGTAAACAAAGAATAATGTTCTCTGGTTTGCACCAAACAGTCGAAAACCACGTTTTTCGGCTGTTTGTCATCAGTAAAAAAGGGCTCTCAGATGAGAGCCCTCGTAGCGTAACTAACTGTTAGCCGATTGTCATCAGGCTGGCGTTGCCGCCTGCTGCCGCGGTGTTCACGCTCAGGGAGCGCTCCACATAAAGACGCTCAAGCAGGATATTGCTTTCGCCACGGGCAAAGCCCTGGACGGAAACAATCGCGCCCGTGCGGGCGGCTACGGCTTCGCAGAGTTTGCGCAGCTGGTCGGAGTCGCCGTGGTAAATCACCGCCTCAAACGGCTGTTTCAGCAGCTCTTCCTGCTTCGCAAAATCAATCTGCTGCTGCACGGTTTTAGGCAACTGCTTCGCCAGGTTGCGGTGCAGGCTGTCATCCGCCCACAGCGCGCGGCTGCCGACGCTGGTGACCGCCGCAAGCTGCACTAACGCATCGCGTTCGTCGTCGGCAACGCACAGAATGCGTTCACGCGGCAGCAGGGCGTAGGTATTGCGCTCCCCGGTTGGGCCAGGCAGCACGCGCAGCGTCCCGCTTTGCGCCAGTTCGCCAAACTGCTGGCAAACGGCTTGCAGCTCTTCGCGGTTGGTCGCCCACTCGCTCAGCGCCTGATGGGCAACCTGCAGATCGCTCTTCAGGGACGCATCTACCGGGGTTTCCGCATCATGGCGGTTAAAGGTGGTTTGCAGCGCATTTTCTGGACGGCTGGCCAGAAGGCGGTACAGATACAGCGGGCCGCCGGCTTTAGGTCCGGTGCCGGACAGGCCTTCACCACCGAACGGCTGAACCCCGACGACGGCGCCGACCATGTTGCGGTTAACGTACATGTTGCCGACGTGGGCGGAGCCGGTGACCTGGGCAATCGTCTCGTCGATGCGGGTATGCACGCCGAGCGTCAGGCCATAACCTGCGGCATTGATCTGCTTAATCAGCGATTCAAGATTGTTGCGGCTGTAGCGCACCACGTGCAGCACCGGGCCGAACACCTCTTTCTTCATCTCGTCGAAGCTTTCCAGTTCGATAAGGGTCGGAGCCACAAAGGTGCCGGACTGCCATTCGCGCGCGTCCACGCTGTTTTCACGCACGGCCTGGAATACGGTGCGACCTTTGGCGCGCATCGCCTGGATGTGCTTCTCAATATTCTGCTGTGCTTCGGCGTCAATCACCGGCCCGATGTCGGTAGTCAGGCGGCCTGGGTTCCCCATACGGCATTCCGCCATCGCGCCACGGAGCATTTGCAGCGTGTGGTCAGCCACGTCTTCCTGCAGGCAGAGTACGCGCAGGGCGGAGCAGCGTTGGCCTGCGCTGTCGAACGCAGAGGAGACCACGTCCACCACAACCTGCTCGGTCAGCGCGGAGGAGTCAACGATCATCGCGTTGAGACCGCCGGTTTCCGCAATCAGCGGCGTTGGGCGCCCTTGAGGATCCAGGCGGTCGGCGATGTTGCGCTGCAGCAGGGAAGCTACTTCGGTTGAGCCGGTGAACATAACACCGCGCACGCGCGGGTCGCCCGTCAGCTGCGCGCCTACGGTTTCACCGCGGCCCGGTAACAGCTGCAGCACGCCCGCAGGCACGCCAGCTTCCAGCAGGATCGCCACGCCCTGAGCGGCAATCAGCGGCGTTTGTTCCGCAGGTTTTGCCAGCACGCTGTTACCGGCGGCAAGCGCGGCGGCAATCTGGCCGGTAAAGATAGCCAGCGGGAAGTTCCACGGGCTGATACACACGACGGGGCCGAGAGGACGATGCGTTTCATTGTCGAAGTCGTCACGTACCTGGCCTGCGTAATAGTGCAGGAAGTCCACCGCCTCGCGAACTTCGGCGATGGCGTTGCTGAAGGTTTTACCCGCTTCGCGCACCAGGATGCCGATCAGCTGCTGCATACGGCTTTCCATCATCACGGCGGCACGTTCAAGAATAGCGGCACGTTCCTGCGGCGGGGTGGCAAACCAGATCGGCGCGTGGTTGACGGCGTTCTCAAGGGCGAGGGAAACTTCTTCGCTCGTTGCTTCGCGGGTGTAGCCCACAACGTCCGTTGGTTCAGCCGGGTTTTTCACCGGCGTTAATTCGCCTTCAACAACCGGCTGTTCCAGTACAGGCGTGGCCTGCCACTTCTGCGCGGCGCTGTTCAGCAGGGCGGAAGAAAGCGATGCCAGGCGGTGTTCGTTCGCCAAATCCAGGCCGCTGGAGTTGCTGCGTTCTGTACCGTACAGCGCTTTCGGCAGGGCGATTTTAGGATGAGGTAACCCAGGCTGGCCTTCTTTAACGGCCATAGCTTCAACCGCGCTGACCGGGTCGGCAACCAGCTCGTCCAGCGGCAGGGTTGCGTCGGCGATGCGGTTGACGAAGGAGGTGTTGGCGCCGTTTTCCAGCAGGCGACGCACCAGGTAAGCCAGCAGCGTTTCGTGGGTGCCGACCGGGGCGTAGATGCGGCAAGGGCGGTTTAGTTTGCCGTCTGCGACTTTCCCTACCACCTGCTCATAAAGCGGTTCGCCCATACCGTGCAGGCACTGGAATTCGTACTGGCCAGGATAATAGTTCTGCCCGGCAAGGTTATAAATCGCTGCCAGCGTGTGGGCGTTGTGGGTCGCAAACTGCGGGTAGATAAGGTTTGGCACGGCCAGCAGCTTTTTGGCGCACGCGAGGTAAGAGATGTCGGTGTACACCTTGCGGGTATAAACCGGGTAACCCTCAAGGCCATCAACCTGAGCACGTTTAATTTCGCTGTCCCAATAGGCGCCTTTTACCAGGCGAATCATCAGGCGGCGACGGCTGCGGGTGGCCAGGTCGACCAGGTAATCAATCACAAACGGGCAGCGCTTCTGGTAGGCCTGAATAACAAAGCCGATGCCGTTCCAGCCCGCCAGCTCGGGTTCAAAGCACAGTTTTTCCAGCAGATCGAGGGAGATCTCCAGGCGATCGGCTTCTTCGGCGTCAATGTTAATGCCGACGTCGTACTGGCGCGCCAGCAGCGTCAGGGATTTCAGGCGCGGGTACAGCTCTTCCATTACGCGGTCGTACTGCGCGCGGCTGTAGCGCGGGTGCAGGGCGGAAAGCTTGATGGAGATGCCCGGGCCTTCATAAATGCCGCGGCCGTTGGAAGCTTTACCGATGGCGTGGATCGCCTGCTGATAAGAGACCATATAGGCCTGAGCGTCGGCGGCGGTCAGCGCGGCTTCACCCAGCATGTCGTAAGAGTAACGGAAGCCTTTTTCTTCCAGCTTGCGGGCATTAGCCAGCGCTTCGGCGATGGTTTCGCCGGTCACGAACTGCTCGCCCATCAGGCGCATGGCCATGTCCACGCCTTTACGCACCAGCGGCTCGCCGCTTTTGCTGATGATGCGGTTCAGGGAGCGGGAAAGGCTGGCTTCGTTATGGGTTGAAACCAGGCGGCCGGTAAACAGCAGGCCCCACGTCGCGGCGTTCACAAACAGCGAAGGGCTGCGGCCAATGTGCGAGTGCCAGTTCCCGTTGCTGATTTTGTCGCGGATCAGCGCGTCGCGGGTGGCTTTATCCGGGATACGCAGCAGCGCTTCCGCGAGACACATCAGCGCCACGCCTTCCTGAGAAGAAAGAGAAAACTCCTGCAGCAGGCTCTGAACCATGCCCGCGCGGCCGGAAGCCGTTTTCTGATTACGCAGCTTGTCGGCCAGCTGATAAGCCAGCTTTTGCGTCTGTTCGGCGATGGCCGGGGCCAGGCGAGCCTGCTCAAGGATCATCGGGACTGCGTCGGTTTCAGGGCGACGCCACGCGGCGGTGATCGCGGCCCGGCTGACGGACTGCGGCAGAATTTGCTCGGCAAAGTCGAGGAACGGCTGCGCCACTTCTTCAGGCTGCGCCGGAGACTCTTCGCTCTCATTGGCCGCACCGGCCAGCAGGGCAGGAAGCTCAGGCAGATCGTCGCTGCTTTCCAGGCGTTCCAGGTAATTAAAGATGGCCTGCTTAATCAGCCAGTGTGGCGTGCGGTCAATACGCGAGGCGGCCTCTTTAATGCGGTCGCGCGTCGCTTCATCCAGTTTTACGCCCATCGTGGTGGTGCCCATACGACAGTCTCCAGGTTAAGGATTATTCGGGGTTGTGCTTTGTTAGCCAGCAATATCCATGAAGTTGCAACTTTGTGCAACCTTGTTAAATCGAAGCCGATAATGGGCTCGCAAAAAAGGCGATTTGTTACCAGTAAGATAAGAAAATCGTCTGGCAGGGAGGCAGGTGGAACGCTAGATTTATCGACGAAGTTAACACTTTTTAACGGTGCAACCGCGAAAAGTGTGAGCAAGTGCAACCTGGTGAAAAATGCTTACCTAAGGCAGATGCAAACGATGTAAATGCCGTGTTAAATCGTTTGTGAAAAATAAAGGGTTCCGGCAGGATGCATTCCCCATTACATCACGATAACAACACAGCGCCTCGTTCCGGCGCGAAGCAGCCTGGTCAGAGAGAGCAGGCGTAATAGCTATGGAGAAGTCTGAATGACAATAAGCACACCGATGCTGGTGACCTTTCTGGTTTATATCTTTGGCATGATTCTCATCGGTTTTATCGCCTGGCGATCCACCCGCAGCTTTGACGATTATATTCTTGGTGGCCGCAGCCTTGGGAGCGTGGTCACCGCGCTGTCGGCGGGCGCCTCCGATATGAGCGGCTGGCTGTTAATGGGCTTACCGGGCGCGATATTCATTTCCGGTATCTCTGAAAGCTGGATAGCCATCGGCCTGACCTTAGGGGCCTGGGTTAACTGGAAGCTGGTTGCCGGGCGCCTGCGCGTTCACACCGAAGTGAACAACAATGCGCTGACGCTGCCCGATTACTTCACCGGGCGTTTTGAAGACTCCAGCCGCCTGCTGCGCATCATCTCCGCGCTGGTGATCCTGCTGTTTTTCACCATCTACTGTGCTTCCGGCATCGTGGCCGGGGCGCGGCTGTTTGAAAGCACTTTCGGGATGAGCTACGAAACGGCGCTGTGGGCAGGGGCGGCAGCGACCATCATCTACACCTTTGTGGGCGGATTCCTTGCGGTTAGCTGGACGGATACCGTGCAGGCCAGCCTGATGATCTTCGCGCTGATTCTGACGCCGGTGATGGTGATTGCGGCGGTTGGCGGCCTCGATGATTCTCTGATGGTCATTAAGCAGAAGAGCATCGAAAACGTCGACATGCTGAAAGGGCTGAACTTTGTCGCCATCGTTTCCCTGATGGGCTGGGGCCTGGGCTACTTCGGCCAGCCGCATATCCTGGCGCGCTTTATGGCGGCAGATTCACACCACACCATCGTGAACGCACGTCGCATCAGCATGACCTGGATGATCCTCTGCCTGGCGGGTGCCTGCGCGGTGGGCTTCTTCGGCATTGCCTACTTTAATAACAACCCTGAGCAGGCCGGAGCGGTGACGCAGAACGGCGAGCGGGTGTTTATCGAGCTGGCGCAAATCCTGTTTAACCCGTGGATTGCCGGGGTGCTGCTCTCCGCGATTCTGGCAGCGGTAATGTCCACGCTGAGCTGCCAGCTGCTGGTATGTTCCAGCGCGATTACCGAAGATCTGTACAAAGCTTTCCTGCGTAAAGGCGCGAGCCAGAAGGAGCTGGTGTGGGTGGGGCGCATGATGGTGCTGGTGGTCGCGCTGGTGGCGATTGCGCTTGCCGCTAACCCGGAAAACCGCGTGCTGGGCCTGGTCAGCTACGCCTGGGCTGGATTTGGTGCCGCATTTGGCCCGGTGGTTCTGTTCTCTGTGATGTGGTCACGTATGACCCGTAACGGGGCGCTGGTGGGGATGATTGTTGGGGCTGCCACCGTGCTTATCTGGAAGCAGTTTGGCTGGCTGGGGCTGTACGAAATCATACCTGGCTTCGTGTTCGGGAGCCTGGCAATTGTGGTGGTGAGCCTGATGGGCAAAGCGCCGTCGGCCTCCATGCAGAAGCGTTTTGCCGAAGCGGATGCGGTTTATCACACTCCGCCTCCGGGTAAATTGCAGACCGACTAACAGACGATGTTTTACAGGGGCCGGATAATCCGGCCCTTTATAGGTTGCTGACAAAGAGGAAAAAAGCGTGGTTTTTCCCTCTTTGTGGTTATCAGCCGAAAATCAATGAATTGATTTTCCTGATTTTTTAACGAGCCGTCTGATATTTCCTCTCTCGCCAGAGGTTTGTCATCAGTCTGAAGGGCCGGTTAATCCGGCCCTTTTTACATCTGGTCATAAATATGTCATCCCCGTCTCTTGTTTTTCTTTTCAGTGCTAATGATAATCACAATCGTTATGGTTTACTTTTCTTTACGTCAATTGACTTGTATTCACATCTGAGGTGTCAGGCATGTTTGTTCCGTTTCTCATCATGTTGCGTGAAGGGCTGGAGGCGGCGCTCATCGTCAGCCTGATTGCCAGCTACCTGAAACGTACCCAGCGCGGCCAGTGGATCGCCGTGATGTGGATTGGCGTCTTCGCCGCCGCCGCGCTCTGCCTGGGCCTTGGGATCTTTATCAATGAAACCACCGGCGAGTTCCCGCAGAAAGAGCAGGAGCTGTTTGAGGGGATTGTGGCGGTGATTGCCGTGTTTATCCTCACCTGGATGGTGTTCTGGATGCGTAAAGTGTCCCGCAACGTCAAAGTGCAGCTGGAGCAGGCGGTTGATAACGCGCTGCACAGCAAAGGCAACCACGGCTGGGCGCTGATCATGATGGTCTTTTTCGCCGTGGCGCGCGAAGGCCTGGAGTCGGTGTTCTTCCTGCTGGCGGCTTTCCAGCAGGACGTCGGCATTTGGCCACCGCTGGGCGCGATGCTTGGCCTGGCTACCGCGGTTGTGCTTGGCTTCCTGATTTATTGGGGCGGTATTCGTCTCAACCTTGGCGCATTCTTTAAATGGACCAGCCTGTTTATTCTGCTGGTGGCCGCCGGACTTGCCGCAGGGGCGGTTCGTGCATTCCACGAAGCGGGGCTGTGGAACCACTTCCAGGATATCGCATTCGATATGAGCAACACGCTCTCCACCCACTCGCTGACCGGCACGCTGCTGGAGGGGATTTTTGGCTACCAGGAAACCCCAACCGTGAGCGAAGTGGCGATGTATTTCATCTATCTGATTCCGGCGCTGGTGCTGTTCTTTATGCCGCCGCGCGTGAACCACCAGGCGACCAATACGGCTCGTTAATTGATTTCCGGCGGCCCGCCCGCCGTTTAGTGATAACTACTCATTGCTTAATAGGGATAGGTCATGACCAAACATTTTCGTCTGAAGGCACTGCACGTTGCGCTGCTCGCGCTTGTCTCTTCCTCGTTTGCCGCACAGGCGGCGGATATTCCCCAGGTAAAAGTCACCGTCACCGATAAACAGTGTGAGCCGATGAGCGTCACCGTGAATGCCGGGAAGACCCAGTTCATCATCCAAAACAACAGCCAGAAAGCGCTGGAATGGGAGATCCTGAAAGGGGTGATGGTGGTGGAAGAGCGTGAAAACATCGCGCCGGGATTCTCCCAGAAGCTGACCGCCAACCTGCAGCCGGGTGAATACGACATGACCTGCGGCCTGCTGACCAACCCGAAAGGCAAGCTGGTGGTGAAAGCTTCCGGTAAGCAGGAAGCGCCTAAAACCGATCTGCTGGCGCTGACCGGCCCAATCACCGAATACAAAGCCTACGTGACCGCCGAAGTCGCCGAGCTGGTGAAAGGCACCAAAGCCTTTACCGACGCGGTGAAAGCCGGTGATTTAGAGAAAGCCAAAGCCCTGTATGCGTCAACCCGCCAGCATTACGAGCGTATTGAACCGATTGCCGAGCTGTTCTCTGACCTCGACAGCAGCATCGATGCGCGTGAAGACGACTTCGAGAAAAAAGCGGACGACCCGAAATTCACCGGCTTCCACCGTCTGGAGAAAATCCTCTTTGGCGATAACACCACCAAAGACGCCGCGCAGTTTGCCGACAAGCTGAACGCCGACGTGCTGGATCTGCAGACCCGAGTTTCCGAACTGGCCTTCCCGCCGAGCAAAGTGGTTGGCGGCGCTGCCGGTCTGATAGAAGAAGTGGCGGCCACCAAAATCAGCGGGGAAGAAGATCGCTACAGCCACACTGACCTGTGGGACTTCCAGGCGAACGTTGACGGCGCGCAGAAAATCGTTGACCTGCTGCGTCCTCAGCTGACCAAAGAGAACCCGGCACTGCTGGCGAAAATAGACGCCAACTTCAAGAAAGTTGACGCCATTCTGGCGAAATACCGTACCAAAGACGGGTTTGAAACCTACGACAAGCTGACGGATAACGATCGCAAAGCGCTGAAAGGGCCAATCACCACGCTTGCGGAAGACCTGTCCCAGCTGCGTGGCGTGATGGGTCTGGACTGAGCATCATGAGTGATAAGGACAACACCGGCGCGCACCAACCGGCGCGCCGCCAGCTTCTGAAAACACTGGGCGCCCTTGGGGGCGCTTTTGCCGTGGGCGGCGGTTGCCCGATGGCGGCTCACGCGGCAAACCCAGCCTCTTCTCCCGGCACGCTGCCGCCGGACGGTCGCCTGGAAAACCAGCCGCTGTACGGCGAACACCAGGCCGGGATTCTGACGCCTCAGCAGGCCGCCATGATGCTGGTGGCGTTTGACGTGCTGGCCAGCGACAAAGCAGAGCTTGAGCGCCTGTTTCGCTTGCTGACCGCCCGTTTTGACTTCCTGACCAGCGGTGGCCCAGCGCCGGATACGCCCAATCCACGGCTGCCGCCGATGGACTCCGGCATTCTTGGGGCGGAAATCTACCCGGATAACCTGACGATCACGGTCTCCGTCGGCAGTTCGCTGTTTGATGAGCGTTTTGGCCTGCAAAAACAGATGCCGAAAAAGCTACAGCAAATGACCCGCTTCCCGAACGATTCGCTGGATGCCAGCCTGTGCCACGGCGATCTGCTGCTGCAGATTTGTGCTAACACCAACGACACGGTGATCCACGCGCTGCGCGACATCATCAAGCATACGCCCGATCTCCTCAGCGTGCGCTGGCGGCGGGAAGGGTTTATCTCCAACCATGCGGCGCGCAGCCGTGGCAAAGAAACGCCGATTAATCTGTTGGGTTTCAAAGACGGTACGGCCAACCCGGACAGCCATCATAAGCCACTGATGGATGACGTGGTGTGGGTGACGAAGCAGCAGCAGGAGCCTGCCTGGGCTACCGGCGGCAGCTATCAGGCGGTGCGCATTATTCAATTCCACGTTGAGTCCTGGGACCGCACGCCGCTGAAAGAGCAGCAGACTATTTTCGGGCGTGACAAACACAGCGGCGCGCCGCTGGGCATGAAAAATGAGCACGATGTGCCGGACTATGCCGCCGATCCTGACGGCAATGTGATTGCGCTGGATGCCCATATCCGTCTGGCAAACCCAAGGACCAAAGAGACGCAGTCGGGCCTGATGATGCGCCGGGGCTACAGCTATTCACTCGGCGCGACCAAATCCGGCCAGCTGGATATGGGGCTGTTGTTCGTTTGCTACCAGCATGACCTCGAGAAAGGGTTCCTGACGGTGCAGGGCAGGCTGAACGGTGAGGCGCTGGAGGAGTACGTGAAGCCGATTGGCGGCGGGTATTTCTTCGCGCTGCCCGGCGTGCCGGATAAGCAGCATTATCTGGGGCAGGGGATGATGGAGGCGTAATGATTGCTTTGGATCTCCTTAAGGGGATATCTGTTGCTTACCATTGTTCCGTTCACCCGTGAAACTTTTCCACCTGCACGTTCAGATAACGGTGAACGTGCCAGGGAGAAAGCGCCATCTCCCTGGCAACCCTGGCGCCCGGCGAGCTCATCGCCGCTAAAGCGGTAAACCCACCGGCTATCACCCAAACAGTCGGGGTCGTTCGCGATTCGTTCCCGACGATCGCACTCTTTCGCTGTTCCCGACAGCTCAACCCCGTCTGAGTTGGGTCATAACCGGGGGCGATGAGAGCCGGGAACAAGGGCGTGGCTGTAAGTCTTGAAGCGGCTGTAACGTTCAGCTTGGTTGCGGGTTAAAAGCGAGGCACGGTGGCAGCATATAAAACAGGACTGGAAGTGAACGGAACCTTAGCCATTCTTTCAGAGTAGGTTATGCAAATTTTCATTTGCTAACAATTCACCCTCCTTATTATTCATTGCCATTTCCTATGACTATCCCGCTGATATATTTCTGTAATATTGGTGTGCGAAAACGGTATGCCGCAGCGGATCAAAATTAAACGTTACTTAAAAGTGAAGTTTATGTTGCATCTTGGGTGATGTTTGTTGTACTTAAAACAAGAGCGGTAGTTCCCTGCTGTGACGTTTAATCACTACGGAGATCGCGAATGGTTGGGTCCTGTACTGGACGGTTACTTAAACACTTTACCCGCACTACCCAGCGCGGAGGCCTCTCCTCCGGCTTCGCTATCTTCACCGCTAAATTTCCCCATTCAGGTTCAAATCAGCGTCCTAACGGTGCGTCAGGCGACGTTTCGCGTTCGCTTAATGCACCCTCTCAACCGGCAGTTAATGGCTTACAAGGAAGCCAAACCTCATCCGTTAGTGAGCATAATCGCGCCTGTCCTGACGGCGCGGGCAATGAAACCAACTGTAAGGTGCCATCCATGGGAAGACAGAAAGCTGTGATCAAAGCTCGTCGCGAAGCAAAACGTGTGCTGAGACGGGATTCACGTAGCCACCGGCAGCGTGAAGAGGAATCGGTCACCACGCTTGTGCAGATGAGCGGCGTAGAATCAATAGGCATGGCGCGCGACAGCCGCGACCATTCACCTATCGAAGCGCGTAATGAAGCTCAGGCGCACTACCTTAATGCCATCGAGAAAAAGCAGCTGATTTTTGCTACCGGCGAAGCCGGCTGTGGCAAGACGTTTATCAGCGCAGCGAAAGCCGCTGAGGCCCTGATACATAAGGATGTCGACAGGATTATCGTTACCCGTCCGGTGCTGCAGGCCGATGAAGATCTCGGCTTCCTCCCCGGTGATATTTCAGAGAAGTTCGCCCCGTATTTCCGCCCGGTGTATGACATCCTGGTGCGACGTTTAGGGTCGTCTTTTATGCAGTATTGCCTGCGGCCTGAAATTGGTAAGGTTGAGATTGCGCCGTTCGCCTATATGCGCGGACGTACTTTTGAAAATGCCGTGGTTATTCTGGATGAGGCGCAGAATGTCACCGCAGCGCAAATGAAAATGTTCCTCACGCGCCTCGGGGAAAACGTGACGGTTATCGTCAATGGCGATATCACGCAGTGTGACTTACCCGCAGGCGTGCCGTCCGGTTTAAGTGATGCACTAAACCGTTTCGAAGAAGATGAAATGGTCGGTGTTGTGCGCTTCGGTAAACAGGACTGTGTGCGTTCGGCCCTCTGCCAGCGCACGCTGAACGCCTACGACTGACGGTCTTCAACAATTTAGTGAAAAGCCCAAACTTCGGTTTGGGCTTTTTTATTTGCGCGAATTATTTGGCCAAACTGTGAAGGGGGTCATAACACCAGGTCAAGGAGAGACAATTTATGAGACCCAGGAATTATCTCTCACCTGAAACCATGCCGTATACTTTCCTCAAGCAGAGACAATAGTCTCGCCCCACAAACCCGCTTTGGAACAGCAACAATACGTAGCGGAAGTCCGTTACAGCGTATTGAGACTTGAGGAACAACTTATGCAAAAGAAAAAAATTTACCTGTTCTGCTCCGCTGGGATGTCAACCTCGCTGTTAGTGACCAAAATGCGAGCGCAGGCCGAAAAGTATGAGGTTCCGGTAGAAATTGAAGCTTTCTCTGAGGCTTTAGCCAGTGAGAAAGGGAAGGATGCGGACCTGGTATTACTCGGGCCACAAATTGCCTATATGCAGGCAGATATCAAGAGATTGTTGCCCACCAAGCCTGTAGAGGTTATCGATTCGGCTCTGTACGGTAAAGTCGATGGGCTGGGTGTGTTGAAAGCGGCTGTGGCAGCAATTAAGAAAGCAGCGGCCGAGAGTTAATTTTTTATTTTTGTTTTGTTTAATTTTCCGTCAAAGAGCGACTTACACCTACAGCCGTAATGTTAATTACGGCTTTCAAGGATATTTATAATATGAGTAAAGTCATTGATTCACTTGAGAAGGTTCTCCTGCCTTTTGCTGTAAAAATAGGAAAACAGCCTCACGTTAATGCCATTAAAAACGGTTTTATTAAATTAATGCCATTAACCCTAACCGGGGCAATGTTTGTTCTGATCAACAACGTATTCCTGAGCTTCGGCGCAGGTTCATTTTTCTACTCGTTAGGCATCCGTTTAGACCCCGAGACCATTGAAACCCTTAATGGGTTCAAAGCCATCGGCGGCAATGTGTACAACGGTACGTTGGGCATAATGTCGCTGATGGCGCCTTTTTTCATTGGCATGGCATTAGCTGAAGAAAGGAAGGTCGATCCTCTCGCTGCGGGATTATTATCCGTTGCTGCCTTTATGACCGTTACGCCATATAGCGTGGGTGAAGCCTATGCTGTTGGCGCCAACTGGTTAGGCGGCCAGAATATTATTTCCGGTATGATTATCGGCCTGGTTGTCGCTGAACTGTTTACCTTCGTGGTGCGTCGGAACTGGGTTATTACCCTGCCGGACAGCGTACCGACCTCGGTCTCCCGTTCATTCTCTGCGTTAATTCCAGGCTTCCTGATTCTGTCTATCTTTGGGATCATATCCTGGGCGCTGTCCCATTACGGCAGCAACTTCCACCAGATCATCATGGACTCCATTTCGACTCCGCTGGCGTCAATGGGGAGCGTGGTAGGCTGGGCGTACGTAATTTTCAACTCCCTGCTGTGGTTCTTCGGTGTCCACGGTTCTCTGGCGCTTACCGCGCTGGATAACGGCATCATGACCCCATGGGCACTGGAAAACGTGGCGCTGTACCAGCAGTACGGTTCTGTAGAAGCCGCTATCGAAGCGGGCAAACAGTTCCACTTCTGGGCGAAGCCAATGCTCGACTCCTACATCCTGCTGGGGGGCTCTGGTGCAACGCTGGGTCTGATTATCGCTATCTTTATCGCTTCTCGCCGCGCCGATCATCGTCAGGTGGCTAAGCTGGCGCTGCCGTCAGGCATCTTCCAGATTAACGAACCGATTCTGTTTGGTCTGCCGATCATCATGAACCCGGTAATGTTCATCCCGTTCGTTGCGGTACAGCCGATTCTGGCCGCTATTACCCTGATTGCTTACTCCATGGGCATTATCCCGCCGGTAACCAACCTGGCACCGTGGACCATGCCTACCGGTCTGGGCGCCTTCTTCAACAGTAACGGCAGCGTCGCTGCACTGCTGGTGGCGCTGTTCAACCTGGGTGTCGCAACGCTGGTGTACATGCCGTTCGTTATCCTGTCCAACAAGGCACAGGCGGTTATTGAAGAAGAAGAAAGCGAAGAAGATATCGCAAACGCACTTAAGTTCTAATTTCAACCGCGGGGAGGGCAGCCTCCCCCGTTTTCAAAGTGACCAGGGAGAAGCAGTATGTTTGATTTAGATAACGTGGTGGAAACGGAAGTTGAAGTGGACGATCTGGAAGAAGTGGTGATGGGACTTATCATCAACTCCGGCCAGGCACGCAGCCTCGCCTACGGCGCATTAAAAAAAGCCAAGCAGGGCGATTTTGAAGGCGCGCGGCAGATGATGGGGGAATCGCGTACCGCCCTGAACGAAGCGCATCTGGTGCAAACTAAGCTCATCGAAGGCGACCAGGGCGAAGGCAAAACCAAAGTCAGTCTGGTGCTGGTACACGCTCAGGACCACCTGATGACCTCGATGTTGGCTCGTGAGTTGGTGACCGAGCTGATTGAGTTACACGAGAAAGTGAATAAGTAGAAGGTCAGGATATGCAGCCAGAGATAGACAATATGGAAATTAACATTGTTCGTGAAAGCCAGCTGTTTAACGGCAAGTGTTTCCATGCGTTTATCTACACCAAAGAAGAGAGCGTGAGCGGGCTGCATCAGCATGACTACTATGAGTTCACCATCGTCCTGACGGGGCGTTACTACCAGGAAATTAACGGTAAGCGTGTGCTGATGGAGCGAGGCGATTTTGTCTTTATTCCCGTCGGTTCCCATCATCAGAGTTTTTACGAGTTTGGTGCGACCCGGTTGTTTAACGTGGGAATCAGCCAGCAGTTCTTTGAGCAGCATTATATGCCGCTGCTGCCGTCCCATCTGGTGGCCTCTCAGGTGTATCAGATTAAGGATGAATTCCTGACGTTTATGGAGTCGGTGATTGCCTCGTTTAATTTCCGCGAAGGTGAATTTAACGAGTTTTTGGAAATGGTGAGCTTTTATGTCGTTAACCGACTTCGCCATTATAAAGAGTCGGATATTCAGGATGATGTTCCGCTGTGGTTAAAGTCCACCGTTGAAGGGATGCATGACAAAATGCGTTTTGGCGATAAGGCCTTATTAAACATGGTCGCGCTTTCGGGTAAGTCGCAGGAATATTTAACGCGCGCCACGCAGCGCTATTACGGCAAAACACCGATGCAGATAATTAATGAAATCCGCATTAACTTTGCCAAGAAGCAGCTGGAAATTACTAATGCTTCAGTAACCGATATTGCCTTTGAATCTGGTTACAGCAGCCCCAGCATGTTTATTAAGAACTTTAAGAAAGTGACCTCTTTTACGCCAAATAGCTATCGGAAGAAATTGTACAGCATTAATTAAGGTGCTGGTTAACTAACACTGTCAATATTGAGTTTTTATTAACTTATTCAATTTTCTAAATACGGCGCCGGGCGCCGTACGGGAGCCTATATGACTAAGAAATTAAAAGTTGTTACTATCGGTGGCGGCAGCAGCTATACCCCAGAATTACTTGAAGGTTTTATTAAGCGCTACCATGAATTACCGATTACTGAACTCTGGCTGGTGGATGTCGAGGCCGGTAAAGAGAAGCAGGATATTATTTTCAATCTTTGCCAGCGCATGATTGAGCACGCCGGTGTGCCGATGACGGTACACAAGAGCCTCGACCGCCGCGAAGCGCTGAAAGATGCAGACTTTGTGACTACCCAGCTGCGTGTCGGCCAGCTGAAAGCACGTGAACTTGATGAACGTATTCCGCTGAGCCACGGCTACCTCGGCCAGGAAACCAACGGCGCGGGCGGCTTGTTCAAAGGGCTGCGTACTATTCCAGTGATTTTTGACATCATTAAGGATGTACAGGAAATCTGCCCGGACGCCTGGGTTATCAACTTCACCAACCCGGCCGGCATGGTGACCGAGGCGGTATTCCGCCACACCAACTTCAAGAAGTTCATCGGTGTGTGCAACATTCCTGTGGGCATGAAGATGTTTATTACCGACGTGCTGAAACTGACGCCGGAAGACGATCTCGGTATCGATCTCTTCGGCCTGAACCATATGGTCTTTATCAAAGATGTGCTGGTGAACGGTGAATCACGCTTTGCCGAACTGCTTGATGGGGTGGCAAGTGGCAAACTGAGCGCCAACTCGGTGAAAAACATCTTCGATATGCCGTTTAGCGAAGGGCTGATTCGTTCCCTGAACCTGCTGCCGTGCTCTTACCTGCTGTACTACTTCAAGCAGAAAGAGATGCTGGCCATTGAAATGGGCGAATTCTATAAAGGCGGCGCGCGTGCCTCGGTGGTACAGAAGGTCGAAAAACAGCTGTTCGAACTGTACAAAGATCCAAATCTGGATGTGAAGCCGAAAGAGCTGGAGCTGCGCGGCGGGGCTTACTACTCTGACGCAGCGTGCGAAGTGATAAGCGCCATCTACAATGATAAACAGACTGAGCACTACGTTAACATTCCGCACAACGGTCATGTGGACAACATTCCGGCTGACTGGGCTATCGAGACGACCAGTATTATTGGCCGGGATGGCGCTAAGCCACACCCGCGAGTGACTCACTTTGACGAGAAAGTTATGGGGCTTATTCATACCATCAAGGGCTTTGAAGTAGCCGCCAGCCAGGCTGCACTGAGCGGCGAGTTTAATGATGTGCTGCTGGCGCTGAACCTCAGCCCGCTCATCCATTCTGACAAGGATGCAGAGGTGATTGCCAAAGAGATGCTGCTTGCCCACAAAGCGCATCTGCCAAACTTTGCGAAAACCATCGAAAAACTGGCTTAATGTCTTGCCCTCCCCGGATGGGGAGGGCCACTCAAGAGGGATGCTATGGACCGCTTACTGATTATTAATGCCGATGACTTTGGCCTGAGTAAGGCACAAAACTACGGTATTATCGAAGCGTTTCACCACGGTGTGGTGACGTCGACCACCGCGTTGGTTAATGCTGAAGCTATTAAACACGCAGCCGGGCTTTGCGCACGGTATCCGGGGCTGGGTGTCGGTATGCACTTTGTGTTGACGCTTGGTCAGCCGCTTACCGACATGCCGGTGCTGACGCGCGGAACCGGTATGCTGGGCAAGTGGATCTGGGAGATGGCGGAGCAGGGGGAACTGGACCAGGGTGAGATAAAGCGTGAGCTTGAAAGCCAGTACCAGCGCTTTATTGATATTTTTGGTATTGAGCCAACCCACCTGGATAGCCATCACCACGTACACATGATCCCTGAAATTTTTCCTATTGTTGCGGCTTTTGCTAACGCAAAAGGGATCCCACTTCGCGTCGACCGTGATGCTGCGGCACGGGATAATATCTCACTTGCCGGGGTGCGCTCCACGCAAGGGTTTACCAGCGAATTTTACGGTGAGGCAATATCTGAAAGCCTGCTGCTGGAAAGCGTGGATGCCTCTGCTCATCGCCAGGAAGCCTCGCTTGAAGTGATGTGCCATCCGTCATTTGTCGACAATACGCTGCTGAAAAGTAACTACTGCTATCCGCGTCTTGCAGAGCTCGAGGTGCTGACCTCAGGGGCGTTGAAGTACGCTATTGCCGAACGAGGCTATCGCCTGGGAACATTCCGCGATCTCTAACCACAATTCTCATTTCGGCCCGCTGTCGATAAGGTGTATCATTATTGCATCTTATCGACAATCATTGGCCGTGCGTTTTACCGGTCAACCAGGTACTGCCCATGTCCGGAAAACGTCTTCAGCGCGAGAAGCAAACCATCGCTAAAATGCTCACTCTCTATGAGCGCCAAAATCCCTCCGCCAGCACCGAGCCAGGCCACTACCAACGCCTCTATGAGTATGCCGCCAAAAGGCTGGAACGCTGCGCCTTTGGCGAAGAAAAACCCGCCTGCAAGCACTGCCCGATCCACTGCTATCAGCCTGCAAAACGTGAAGAGATGAAGCAGGTGATGCGTTGGGGTGGGCCACGAATGCTGTTCCACCATCCGATTCTCACGGTGCTTCATTTAATTGACGATCGCCGCCCGGTTCCGCCATTGCCGGAAAAATATCAGCGTAAGGCCAAATGACAATGAATCGTGGAGGAGAAAGAGGAATTAAAATACCTTGCATTGAGAATGAATATTATTATCTTTTGTGGTCGGTCAGAATATAATCCAGTACGGGTGGAAGCCATAAGAAATATTTCTAAACCTATGATTATTCTCAACTGTTATCACCTGTGAAATTATCATTGTGATATTAGTTATCTCCTTTTGATACGGCGTTCGAGCCTTCACCCGCTTTTACTATTGTATTTTTTTATTACTCCTGGCGCGAATTCACATATTTAATCTTTGATTTATTTTTTCCCGGTAAATGGCACATCCATTGCTTTAATGAGGGATATTTCCCTGTCATTGGAGAAACATCAATATGGATACATTGCTGGTTGGCAATGAAGTACCGCGGGTAGACGGTCTTGCTAAGGTGACCGGTAAAGCCGTTTATGGTGACGATATCAGGCTAAAGGATATGCTATTTGGTGTATGCCGTTATGTTGATATCGCCGCGGGCCGCGTAGACTCCGTCGATCTCTCAGAAGCTGAAAAGATGCCCGGCGTTGTGAAAATCGCCACCTGGGACGATATCCCCGGGCAGCGGAAGCTAGGCGCAATCATTCAGGACCATCCGCCAATCATCGACAACGAGATTGCCTATCGGGGAGATGTCATTGCGGTGGTGGCTGCCGAGAGCTATGAGGCTGCCTGCCTTGCGGTCGATAAGATTAAAGTAAGCTATACACCCTGGGAACCGATCACCTCTCCGGAAGAAGCAATGAAGCCCGGCGCGCGCCTGATCCATAGCGAGCTGGACAGCAATATTATCAATCACCATCATACCGTTAAGGGGGACATTGACGCAGGCTTTGCCGCTTCCAGGCATATTTTTGAACGCGAATACGAGGTTGGTTTTCAGGAGCATGGCTATATTGAGCCCGAATCGATTACCGCTTACCTGGATGATAATGAACAGATCATGACCATTGCGGGTTCTATTCAGAATGCGCACCGTACCCGAGATGTTATCGCAAAATATCTTAAGCTTCCTCAGGCCAAAGTTAACATCAAGCGCTCGGTGCTGGGGGGATCGTTTGGCGGTAAAGATGACATTATTGACAATGTCTCCTGTCGTGCGGCGCTGCTGGTACATCTGACCGGACGTCCGGTCAAGATTTCGTATAACCGCGAACAGTCTATGCGTGAGAGCTATAAACGCCATCCCTACAAAATGAAGTACCGTATTGGGCTTGATGAGGACGCGCGTATCCAGGCGATAAAAATCGATATTATTGCCGACGGCGGCAGCTATTCAGGCCAGACGATGTTTGTAACCTGGCGCAGTTCCGTGCAGGCGGCAGGCCCGTACAACATTCCCAATGTGCGTGTCGATATTACCGGGGTATATACCAACAATAATTACACCTCCGCCTACCGAGGGTACGGTGCGCCGCAGGTCATTTTTGCCAACGAATCCCTGATGGATGAGGTGGCCGAGCTCATGGGGCTGTCTCCGGTTGAACTTCGCCTGCGCAATGTCCTCAGACAGGGCGATACCAGTATGGCGGGGCAGGTGTTCAGCGAACATACCGTTTCTGCACGGGAGGTGCTGGAGAAATCGCTGAACAAGGCCGAATATGAGGCTAAACGAGCGCATTACCAGCAGCTGAATGCGAAAGGTGGCCCGATTCGCTACGGTATTGGCTTCGCGTTAAGCCATCGCGGCTGCTCCCTTGGCGCAGAAGGTCTGGATGCTTCATCCGCCTTAATGCAGATCAACGCTGACGGCAGCATCAATATTTCGACGTCTGTCTCAGAGAACGGGCAAGGATTGCAAACTACCATGTCGCTGCTTGCTGCTGAAGCTTTCGGTATCGGGCTTGAACGAGTGATGTTCAGTGAACCGGCAACGGCGATGATTGCTGACGGCGGTTCTACGGTGGCATCGCGCGGTACGCTGATGGGCGGACAAGCCATTCTGAGCGCGGCGAATAAGATTAAACAGCGTATGACAGAGTCTATCAAAGGGACGCTGGAGGCCAGCGGCATTGACGATCTGATCTGGCGTGAGGGGAAAGTGTTTAACCGCCATCACCCTGAGTTAAGCCTGAGTTTCCAGCAGGTTGTCGATATGACAAAAGCCACCGGCGCGAACCTTTCCTCTTACGGCTGGCATGTTGCACCGAACATTCATTGGGATGAAGAGAAAGGCTGTGGCAGCCCCTATTTTACCTGGGTATACGGTTGCCAGGTCGCGGATGTAGCGGTGGATATGCGCACCGGAAAAGTAACGGTCAATAACGTAGTGGCCACCCACGACGTCGGCAAGGTTATTAACCCGGTTGGTTTCGTCGGACAGGTTTATGGCGGCGTACTGCAGGGGATGATCGGCTACGGCATGCTGGAAGATTTTAATACCGAACAGGGTGTGGTGAAGTCGGAAAACTTTGATACCTATCTGCTGCCGACGATTAAAGATATGCCGCATATCGATGTTATTGCCGTTGAAAACTTTGACAAGGCCGGGCCAATGGGCGCAAAGGTTATCGGTGAGCCGGTACTGGAACTGGGCGCTGCGGCCTTGAACAATGCGGTTAGCTTCGCTATAGAACGGCACAACCGCATCCTGCCGCTGACTCTCGAACAGGTGAAGCTTGGCTATAACCTGAAAAAACCAGAGCGTCAGAGTGAACAGATGCTTGATTCAGGCGATAAAAAACAGGTGCTTCGCCTTAACTCTCTTTCTCTTGTCGTTCCGCAAACACTCGAGCAGGTATTGGCTTTGCTGGCCGAACAAAAGGCGATGCCGATTGCCGGAGGAACCGACCTCCTGATTCAGGCAAGAATGAAATCGGAAGGTATCGCGCTGGTCAACATCGCCGGGCTGGCGGAGTTGAAAGACATTATTGCGCTGGACGGAGGTGTCTCTATCGGCGCAGGCGTTTGCTTCACCGATCTGGTTAAACATCCTCTCATTCAGCAGCGCTATCCGCTGCTGGTCACGGCCTGTAAAACGGTCGGCTCACTGCAGCTGCGCAATCGGGCAACGCTTGGCGGCAATATCGTCAATGCTGCACCTTGTGCAGACTCCATGCCGCCCCTGATTATTTATGATGCGGAAGTTGAACTTCGCAGTCAGCGCGGCACCCGCCGCCTGGCGATGAATGAATTTGTTCTCGGCGGCTACCGCACCTGCCTCAAGCCTGATGAGCTGGTCACGCGATTTATTATTCCTGCGCCTCTGCAGCAGCCATTAATCAGCCGTTATTTACAACTGGGGCGCCGTAATGCCCTGAACATTACTCGTCAGAGCCTGACAGGACAGTTCAGCCTCGATAAAGCCGGTTTCGTGCAAATTTGCCGCCTGGTGGACGGGGCGCTGATGAGTAAACCTCAGCGCTTGACGGAGGTAGAGGAGGCGCTAATCGGTCAGCCTTTAAATTTAGCCACCATAGAGCATGCGGCTCAGGTACTTAACTTGCTGATCGAAAAAGCGATCGGTGGGCGCTGGTCCGCGCCTTATAAAATTCCCGTTTTTATTGATATGTTCCGGCAGATGCTGCAGGACGTGATGACAGAACAGAGCAAATAAGGAGCCATTGCCATGCATCATATTGAACTCAAAGTGAATGGTATTCGCGTTGTCCGCGATGTTGCGGACAATCTTCGGCTGATTGATTTTCTGCGTGACGATCTGCGGTTGACCGGTACCAAAGAGGGATGCTCCGTCGGGGAGTGCGGCGCGTGTACCGTGATAATGGACGGTAAGTCGGTATGTTCATGCCTGCTGCTTGCCGCGCAGTGTAACGGCGCTGAAGTCACCACGGTCGAGGCGTTGCACCACGATCCGGTTGGCAAGCGACTACAAAACGCGTTTGTTCGCCACGGTGGCGTGCAGTGCGGTTTTTGTACCCCTGGTGTGCTAATGAGCACTAAAGCGCTGCTCGATGCTAATCCATCGCCGAGCGAGGAAGAGCTTAAAGAAGCGTTAGAAGGGAATCTTTGCCGCTGTACTGGGTACCAGCCGATTATTACCTCAATTAAAGCTGTTCTGAAAGCGCAGTGAAAAAAGCAACGCCGCCGTTGTCAATGACGGGGCGTTATAGTGTGCTCTGTCGGAGATCGTCTGATGAATCAACGGGAACAGAAAGAGTGCGTCATGCTGGCAGCAGGGCTCTCCAGCCGCATGGGAAAGTGGAAAATGATGATGCCGTGGGGAGCAGGGACGATTCTGGATAGTGCGCTGTCCAGTGCTTTATCCTTTTGCGATCGCGTGGTGCTGGTAACGGGCCACCGGAGTGACGAGCTGGCAGCGTATTATGAGAATCATCCTGCAATAGAGATCCTCTTCAATCCTGATTATCACGACGGCATGTTTTCATCCGTTCAGCGTGGCTGCGCGGCGGTTCAGGGCCGGAGATTTTTCCTGGCGTTGGGTGACATGCCGGAGGTGGGAATCGATGTCTACCGGGCGCTGTGGTCATGTACCGATGAGCATAGCTGTATTATTCCGCGATACAATTTGGGAAAAGGGCATCCGATCTTGTTGCCCCGCGGCGCCATCGACGTCATCCAGCGAGCGACCGAAGGTTCAACGCTAAAGGACGTTATCAAAGAGCTGCAGACAAGCATTATCTCCGTGACCGAACAGGGGATACATTGGGACATTGATACACCAGAGCAGTATGCTCAACTGGCGGGCAGGCTCTGAGTACGTGGGGTTGCCCCGGTAAAGCAAGTTATACCGGGGCGATTTAGTTTAACCGACGGCGCTTTCACGCAATCTTTCTTTCAACGTATTATATTCGTCAATAACATACTGTTCAGCGGCCTGTTGATCGGTAATTCTCTCTATACTTACTGCGCTGTATTTATATTCCGGCGTTTTGGTTACAGGACTTAGGTTTTCAGTCACCAGCTCGTTACATGCGCCAATCCACCACTGATAAGTCATGTAAATCGCACCGGGGTTGGGGCGTTCGCTGACCTTCGCCCGGGTGATGACTCGCCCTTTACGGGACTTAACCCAGACTAACTCCTCATCTTTTATACCGAGACGCTTTGCATCGATGGTGTTGATCTGCGCGTATCCGGGCTCATCAGCAAGTTTTGACAGTGCCGCGCAGTTGCCGGTCATCGAGCGGCATGAGTAATGGCCCACTTCACGAACCGTTGACAGCACCATTGGATATTCATCGCTGAGCTTCTCGATGGGAGCCTGCCAGTCGCAGGTGAAGAATCGGGCCAGGCCGTCTGGCGTAGAGAATGATTCTTTAAACAGCCATGAGGTTCCCTGGTCGGCATCCGACTCCTCGGTGCATGGCCACT
Organism: Cedecea sp.; assembly: GCF_036500665.1. Lineage (NCBI taxonomy): Bacteria > Pseudomonadati > Pseudomonadota > Gammaproteobacteria > Enterobacterales > Enterobacteriaceae > Cedecea > Cedecea sp. The sequence continues at coordinate 80,277 of NZ_DASYBS010000106.1, read as the reverse complement.
GGATGTAACCAAACTCGCCGATTTTTTCATAGGTTGCACCATAAAAATTTGGACACAGGTGACGAAGTTCGTCCCAGATTTGTTGGGTGTTGTCATAGCGCATTGGATAACCCATCCGGGTTGCTATCTCACAGATAATTTGCCAGTCGGTTTTCAGATCCCACAAGGGTTCTACCGCTTTAAAGAAGCGCTGGAAACCTCTATCTGCCGCGGTATAAACGCCTTCGTGTTCGCCCCATGACGTTGACGGCAGGATGACGTCCGCCGCCGCCGCCGTTTTCGTCATAAAAATATCCTGCACGATGAGCAGCTCAAGGCCGTCAAATGCCTTACGCACGGCGGACAGTTCAGCATCAGTTTGCAATGGGTCTTCACCCATAATGTAGGCTGCGCGCACTTCACCGTTCGCTACGCGGTGCGGCAGTTCGCTGATACGGAAGCCAGCACGATCGGGCAAGCTGTCGACTCCCCATGCTTTTGCAAACTTCTCACGATTTTCGACCGAATTCACGTATTGATAACCTGGATAAGTATCCGGCAGGGCTCCCATATCGCAGGCACCTTGCACGTTGTTTTGCCCGCGAACCGGATTGACGCCGACGTTGGGTTTCCCCAGATTACCGGTCAATATTGCAAGACTTGTCAGTGCGCGTACCGTTTCCACTCCCTGCCAGAACTGGGTAACGCCCATGCCCCACAAAATCATCGCGGTACTGGCGTTGGCATACATGCGCGCGCATTCGCGTATTCGCTTCGCGCTGATGCCGGTTATTTCCTCGACTGATTCTGGCGTATAGCCCGCAACGATCGAACGGTACTCCTCAAATCCTTCAGAGCGGCCGGCGACGAACGACGTATCGTAAAGCTCTTCCTGGATGATAACGTGCCCTAAGGCATTCAACAGGGCGATATTCGAGCCGTTTTTTAGCGCAATATGCATATCCGCAATACGCGCGGTTTCAATTTTCCGCGGGTCGCAGACGATAATTTTAGCGCCATTACGTTTAGCGTTAAGAATATGGTTCGCCACAATAGGGTGTGAATCTGCCGGGTTGTAGCCGAAAATAAAGACCAGATCGGTGTTATCTATCTCGGTGATTGCATTACTCATGGCGCCGTTACCGACCGACTGGTGCAGACCTGCAACCGAAGGGCCGTGTCAAACGCGTGCGCAGCAGTCAACGTTATTGGTACCAATAACGGCACGCGCAAATTTCTGCATGATGTAGTTAGTTTCATTACCGGTTCCTCGCGAGGAACCCGTGGTCTGGATGGCATCCGGGCCATAGCTATCTTTGATGGCATTCAGGCGCGTTGCGACATAATTTAATGCCTCTTCCCAGGTCACTGCCTCCAGGTTTCCTCCGCGTTGACGCCGTATCATCGGCGTTTTCAAACGCGGAGTAAGAATCTGAGGATCGTTAAGGAAATCCCATCCGTAATAGCCTTTCAGGCACAAAGTCCCCTGGTTATTTTTCCCCATCGCCGCTTCCGCACGAACGATTTTGCCTTTTTCCACCACCAGCTGCATTTTGCAGCCGGAGGCACAATACGGGCACACGGTGGTCACTTTTTTCATACTTTGTTCCCGTTCAAAATTGAGTGTCAAAAAAAGAGTTCATAACTAAACCGGCCATTAATGCCGAGTGATATAGCCTGTTGTACGGTGGGCAATGCCAGCAGCCCCAGCATCAGAAGCGCCACAATGAGTCGGATGACCACTATTCCTCCAGCGTCTCGCTACTCTGTTTTTCTCTTTGAACCTTGCGTAATAACAACCACATCCTGACCGTTCTGACGGCCACATTTCGTGCCGCAGAGTTGGAGGGCAAGGGATCGGGTACGGGTTCTTCATGGGAGATTCGGAAAGGAACACTGCCGTTGAGCGTCAGGTTTGCGACGATAGCGGTCAACGTCCCGATAGTGATGCCGCTATGCAGGAACAGCTGCACCATTTGCGGAAATTGGGTGAACAAATTGGGGACCAGTACCGGCATCATCCCCAGTCCTAAGGTTAAAGCGACGACCATGCCGTTGTTATTGTTTCGATAATTGACTTGCCCCAGAGTTCGGATGCCTGAAACGGCCACCATGCCAAACATTACAATTCCGGCACCGCCCAGCACAGGTTTAGGGATCAGAACCACCAGTGCCGCCATTTTTGAAAACACCCCCATCAAAATCAGGATTACGCCGGACACAGAAACCACAAAGCGACTGCGCACACCGGTAAGACCAATCAGACCGACATTTTGTGCGAAGGCGGCATAGGGAAACAGATTGAAGCAGCCGCAAATTAGCGTTGCCAGGCCACAGGTGTTAAGGCCGTTCCGCAGCATTTTGGCATCGACTTTCTTTCCGACGATATCGCCGGTAGCCATCATTGAAGACATGGTTTCAACCATTACAACCACCATCACCATCGATAGCAGGGCGATGGGAATGATGTGAAATTCCGGGGAAGCAAATAGCGTGATTTGGGGCAAATGGAGCCACGGAGTCGCGTGGACCAGGTTAAAGTCGAGTGGCCTGAATAGGCTCCAGAGACCTGTGCCGACGATTAAGCCTATCAATACAGAGGTATTTTTTATGACGCCGGAAGCGAACGTGTAGATGTTGAGAATGATGACCAAAGTGATAGCAGCCATCAGTAATGAAAACAATTCCCCAAATTTGCTCATTTCGCTGGAGCCGCCGCCAATCCAGCCGCCAGCCACGGGCATAATTGACAGACCGATAAGCGTAACGATGCCTCCCATCACGACTTTAGGGAAAAAACGAATGAGTCGGCTAATCCAGGGGGCGCAGAAAAGAATGAAAATGCCTGAAATGATGACGGCTCCTGAGATACCGCCAAGGCCGTACTCCTTACCGATAAGCACCATGGGAATCAGCGCGGCGAAAGTGCACCCCTGGATCAAGGGCAGCCTGCACCCGATCCACTTGCCCACACCCAGGGATTGCACGATGGTTGCTGCTCCGCAAATGAACAGATCGGCGCTGATTAACAAAATAATATGCTCTGGTGGTAGTCCTACCGCACTCCCTACCACCAGCGGTACGGCAACCGCCCCGGCGTACATCACCAGGACGTGCTGCAAGCCATAGAGAAACATTTGGCTTATCGGCAATATTTCATCCACCGGAGGGGTTGATGAGGTGCCTTGTGAGGCTGAAATGGCAATATCTTTCATGAAGTTGCTGTCTCCTGTACGACCTCTGCTTGTTGGGGGTTGCTTTAAAAAAGCAGAGGTTACGATTCGAAGGCTGTTGCCTCCCTGGGCTGATGTTGCCATCAGCGGAACTGCGCGCACGGAGTGGAGTATGCGTAAGCTATGCCAAAAATAAGCGTCTTCGTTTTTGAATGAGATATTTGTGAAACAAATCACGAGCCATCGAACATATTTACCTGGGACTGAAGCAATGAATTCATTCTTTCGGTTGATAAAGATCATAGATATCACATTGAGATAAATTTTCTCTCATTTTGGTATGAGAGATGAACGGTGCCTTTATCAGATTGAGTAAATGCATTGTCCCTTTTTTGGTGATACGGGATAACGTGTGCGGCTTTATTTTTAGTTCAGGTTGATATGTTGGTATTTTTTGAGATGACTCGCAAAAATGATTCCCGAAAAAATAAAATGAAAAACTTCGCCTGAATATTGCATCGCAATATGTTGTGAGCTAAAGAAGAATAAGGGTAGCCAATGAATAATTTTATTGTTGCTGATGCGGCGAATTGCATCGGATGTCATGCCTGTGAGGTTGCCTGCGTCACCTCACATCATCGGGACAGTTGGCCGCTACGGCGTACTGACTTTCTTCCTCGTATTCACGTGATCTTTCACCGCCACGCAAGCAACGCTACCACCTGCCGTCACTGTAATGACGCCCCCTGCGTGAGCGCTTGCCCCACCCGGGCATTATCATTCGCTAATGACAGCGTGCAGTTGCGCCAGGAAGACTGTATTGGTTGTAAAAATTGTGTGGTTGCCTGCCCGTTTGGCGCGATTGAAATGGTAGCCAGCGACGAGGATGGCCCGCAGCTGGCGCAGAAGTGCGACCTTTGTCGCGAGCATCCTTCTGGCAAGCCAGCCTGTGTAGCGAGCTGTCCTACCAAAGCACTGCGTCTGATGGACGAAAAGGAAGTTAATCAACTGCGCAACGCTCGACAGACCCGCTCCGCCCTTGGTCAGCCGCTTGATGCCTCGCGTGGCGTGCGGCGACAGGATGCATTTGATAAGCCGCCGCGGATTGGCGCTAAAAAGGTTGACTCCAGCCTGCGGAAAACACAGTTTTCCGAGATTTATCAGCCCCTGAGTGAGCAGGGTGCCGGCTACGAGAGTGAGCGCTGTCTTTATTGTGCTCAAAAAGCGTGGTGCAACTGGACGTGCCCGCTGCATAACGCTATTCCCGATTTTCTTCGCCTGGCCAGTGAGGGAAATATTGTTGAGGCTGCCGAACTGTGCCATCAGACGAGTTCCTTACCGGAAATTTGCGGACGTGTTTGCCCGCAGGACAGGCTCTGTGAAGGTGCCTGTACGATTAAAAACGCGGGGGGAGCGGTCGCTATCGGTAATCTTGAGCGTTACATCACCGATACCGCGCTGGCGATGGGATGGCGGCCCGGCAGGCGTAAAAACTTGCCGCGTCAGGAGAAGGTTGCGGTTGTTGGGGCCGGGCCTGCGGGGCTTGGATGTGCCGATATGCTTTCCCGCGCCGGGGTTCAGGTGGATGTGTTCGATCGTCATCCAGAGATCGGTGGCTTGTTAACCTTCGGTATTCCCCCCTTCAAGCTGGAGAAAAATATTCTTGCCGTGCGCCGTGAAATCTTCAGCGAGATGGGTATTCACTTTCATCTTCATCAGGAGGTGGGGCGTGACATTACTTTCGACGATCTGGCTGCAAACTATGATGCCATTTTTCTCGGTGTGGGAACCTATGGTTTGATGTCTGCCGGGCTCGAAGGCGAAGAGGCGCCTGGCGTAATCCAGGCGTTGCCGTTCCTGATCGCCAGCACCCGTGAGGTCATGGGGCTTGAGGAAACGGTCGACTACCCGCTGACGGAGATTAAAGGAAAGCGAGTGGTGGTCTTAGGCGGGGGGGACACCGCTATGGACTGTCTGCGCACTGCCATACGGCGGGGAGCCGCCAGCGTAACCTGCGCCTATCGTCGCGATGAGCTAAGCATGCCGGGGTCGAAGAAAGAGGTGGTAAATGCCCGGGAGGAGGGGGTTGAGTTTCAATTCAACGTCCAGCCGCAGGCTATCCAGCTTAACCGCAAAGGCATGGTAAACGCAGTGGGGATGATTCGCACCGAAATGGGCGCTCCTGGCGCTGATGGGCGCCGCCGCCCGCAGCCGGTAGCCGGTTCGGCATTTGAGCTGCCAGCCGACGTGTTGATAATGGCATTCGGTTTTCAGGCCCATGAAATGCCGTGGCTGAAAGGGCACGGTATTAAGCTGGATCGCTGGGGGCAGATAGTCACAGGGGGGCAAGGTCGGGCGAAGACGCAGACCAGTAATGATAAGGTTTTTGCCGGAGGGGATGCTGTTACTGGTGCAGATTTGGTGGTGACCGCCATGGCGGCCGGGCATCAGGCCGCGCGTGACATGTTAGAACGGTTTAATCGCGGGAGAAGCCTATGACCAGTTTTATTGTCGCCAGTGCGCAGGCCTGTATTGGCTGCCGCACCTGTGAAATTGCCTGCGCGTTGGAGCATATTTCTGAAGGGGAAGAATTTTATCCCCGGCTTAAGGTCATGCGTTTGAGCGACGTCAGCGTCCCGGTTATGTGTCATCAGTGTGAGAATGCGCCCTGCATAGGGGCATGCCCAACCGGAGCATTAACCTTTGGTACTGAACGAGTGGAGGCGCAAGCAGGGCTCTGTATAGGCTGCCAGAGCTGTGTTGTCGCCTGCCCGTTTGGTGCAATATCAATTGAGGTAGAGGCCCGTAAGGCTCCTGCTATCATAAAGTGCGATTTGTGTGGGACACGTGAGCGTGGCCCCGCATGTGTGGATGTCTGCCCCACTTCAGCATTAAGAAAAATGACCGGGCAGGAACTGGAAGCGCTTCAGAAGCAGCGCAATATCGCTACAGCTAATCTGTTGACACTCTGATCCTCTGTTTTTATTAACAAAAAGCCGGGCTTGAGCCCGCCGACAAAGTTCATTGACCTTAAAAAGCCTGAACTTCGGTATAATAAAAACAATGAATAGTGTTCTCTTGTTTGCCCCAAACGCCCGAAAACCACGTTTTCGGGCGTCTGTCATCAATCTGAAGCCCGGCGAAAAAGCCGGGCTTACTCTTCACGCATTGGATAAAATCACTTCAGGAAATCCATGCGTTCCCACACTTTTTTCGCCACTTTCTGTGCTTCGGCAAATATTGGCTTACAGTCAAAACTAAACTGCCTGTCTTCATAGATCATCACGCCGTTAACCATCACGCTGTGTACGCTGCCGGAACCCAGGCCGAACGCAATATGGCCCGCGATATTCTCAGCCACCAGCGGGGTTGGCGGCAGATAGTCGCAGATGGTGAGGTCTGCTTTACAGCCAGCCTCCAGGCGGCCAAAGCTGGCGCCAAAGTTGCGGCTAAGCAATTCATTACCGTTGCTTAGCGCGCGGGCAAAGCTATCCGGCCATAATGGCCCGCCGGCATCACGGTGCTTGAAGAAGGCAAACTTCATCTCTTCAAACATATCCGAGCCGATGCCATCGGTGCCCAACGCGAGATTACGGATCTGTGGCAAACGATGATGATAACCGACGTGATTGTTCATGTTTGAACGGGCGTTGTGTACCAGGAAGCCGTCTCTGCTGTTAAGTATCTCTACATCGGTATCGGAAAGATAAAGGCCGTGAGCAATCAGCGATTTACGGTTAATCAGATCGAATTCAGCCAGCCGAACAAGCACGTCTTTACCGTAGCGATGATGACTATGAGAGACGTCGTAGCTGTCTTCTGCGGCATGAATGTGCAGGCCGCGCCCGGTTGCCTTCAGCGCTTCGCTTAACATCTTTAATCCATCATTGGGCAGCGTAAACGGGGCATGTGCACCGATATGCGCTTCAACAAGATAAGGCTCCACCCCTTTTTGCCGGGCTGTATCAATCTCATTGGCAAAGCGGATATTCTCCTCGACGCCAGCATGAAGCTCTGACAGATCCGCGTTGCGATCGGTTGTTTCGAAACAGGTCATGCCACGCAGACCTACTTTAAGAAAAGCCTTGCGCAACTGGCTTAATGAACCAGCAATATAACCAGGAGAGGCGTGGTGATCGATAACGGAGGTGCAGCCACTGCGTACCGCTTCCAGCGCACAGATCAGGCCGCTGTAGTAGAGCGACTCCTCATCCAGTGCCCGGTCGAGTCGCCACCATAGATTTTTGAGCGTTGAGATAAAATCCGGGCAAGGTGCGATATTAGCCTGAATTCCTCGCGACAGGCCGGAATAGAAATGATTATGGGAGCACACCATGCCGGGCATGATTAGCCGACCGTACATCTCTTTAGTTTGCGCCTGCGGATAGCGTTGAGAAAGCGACGAACCCATGTCGAGGATTACGTCATTCTCAATAGCGATATCAACGTTTTGCCATACCTTAGCTGGATGAAGCTGCGCAGCCGTTACGTTCTTCAGTATCAGGATATTCATACTTCCACTCCTCCCAGCAAAGAGCGATGATGCTGGTGGATATGCCCGATAATGCGGCACATTGCCTCCAGCTGTGGCGGAACGTGGTTGAACTGACCGCTGCTGTTTATATTGAGCTGCCAGGTTTGATTGTGCTGCCGAATGTGCACGTGATTGAGGTCAACATAAAATCCGGGATTGCTGCTGTTGATAAAGTCTTGCTCAAGGCTGAAGACGGTAATTTTGTCTTTGTAGGGCCTGCCGCGCCACGGGCAGAACTGAGCGCAGTTGCCACATTCGTTGCAATAGGCGTCAAGGTGTAGCGTCTGGTAGCGGTTCTTGAAGCCGGGAACCGCAATAGAGACGTTGGCGCGGTTGGGGCAAACATCGACGCATTTGCTGCAAACGTAATTACATTCCAGACAGCGGCTGGCTTCCTGGGCCACGAAGGTATCGAGATCGTCTTTATCTGCCACGGCGATAGCAATTGTCCCTTTTCGGCGATAGATTTCCGCTGGATCGACGTTATTCCAGCGTTTATTCCCATGGTGAGTGGCGATGTTCTCTCGGGCCAAAATGACGTCCGTCGCGCGACGAGCGTTGCCAATAGCAGAAACAATTGAAGAGGGGCCGCGCTGAACGTCGCCAATGAGGAAGACGCCTGCTTTGCGGGTTTCACCGTCCGGGTTGACCTCCGGCCATCCTTGCTCGTCCATTGGTATACCCATTGCCGTAAGCGCTTCACTGTCCTGTTGTTCGCCGATGGCGGCGATCAGCGTATCGACATGTATCGTGCGGGTTTCACCTGTTTCAACGGGCCGACGACGTCCTTTTTCATCGGCTTCACCGAGTTTCATGGCGCGAATAGTTAGCGTGCCATCGGCAGTGAACTGCTCCGGGTTACTTAACCACTGGAACTCAACGCCAGCGTGTAATGCCTCTTCATACTCTTCACGCCAGGCTGGCATTTCCTGCAGCGATCGGCGATAGATAACCGTCACGTTTTCCACCCCAGGTATTCGTCGTGCCGCCCGGGCACAGTCCATTGCGGTGTTGCCAGCCCCAATAACGGCAACGTGTTTACCGGGCTGAAGCACATCACCGCGGTTAAATTCGCGAAGGAACTCGAGTGATTTGCGAATGTTTTGGTTATCGCCTTTCAGCTTCACGCCGCTATTTTTGTGTACCGACCAGTACGTAGTGAAAACCCTGCTGCTGCAGTTTTTCAACGGTTAGCTGCGGATCGCAGCCGTAGATGATTTTTACGCCGTGATCTACCACGAAGTCGATATCGTGTTGGATAAGCTCACCGGGGATGCGGAACTGCGGAATAATGTTTCGGACGACGCCGCCGGCGTTGGCCTCGCGCTCAAACAGTGTAACCGGGTGACCAGCTCTGGCGAGGAAGTACCCCGCAGCCAGTCCTGCAGGGCCTGCGCCTATGACTGCCACAGGATGCAAGGAGCCTGAGTCTGCCGGCTTGTGCCAACGCCGCTGATATTCCTTCCAGCCTTTTTCCACGGCAACCTTTTTCAGTTCACGAATATTAAGCGCACTGTCGTAGTCCAGACGAGTGCAGTTATATTGGCACTGGTGGTCACAGATATGACCGGTGATAGCCGGCAGGGCATTACGCTGATAGATAAGCTCCAACGCGTCGGCGTAGCGATGTTCCCCCAGCAGACGTATGTATTCCGGGATATCCTGTTTTATGGCGCAGGCGGTTACGCAAGGGGCTACGTAGCAGTCGGTCATTGGAAGGGGGGCTGCGACATCAATACGATCTTCCGGTTTCCATTGCTTCTGGGTATAGTCCATGTTCACCGCTTTATCCGCCAAAGCGTTCAGCCGGGTCACATCTATCTGGGCCATTTCCCATCCGTCACTATTTTCCAGCTCGCGCATGCATTCGCTCAGCCGCAGATAGCCCCCGGGCTTGAGCAGGTCGGTCGCCATAGTGATAGGACGAATACCGGTCTCAAAAATCTCACGGATATTGAGCTGGCTCGCTCCGCCGGAGTAAGAGACCGGCAGTTTGCCGCCAAATTCGCGTGATAACAGCGCCGCGACATTTATTGACAGTGGGAACAGCGCGCGGCCGGACATATACATTTCATTCCCCGTCAGCGCACCTTTGTGATTGATAGTACCAAGCGTGTTGGTCAGTTTGACGCCAAAGCCGAGTTTACGTTCAGCTGCCAGCGCCATCAGGCGTTTCAGCATGCCCAGCGCCCGATCGATGTTGAGGTCGTGCTCGAAGGACTCTTCGCTAAGGTCAATATAGTCAAAGCCGCAGGTATCGAGAATTTCACGGACGCGTGGATAACCCAATAGCGTCGGGTTGAGCTTAACGAAGGTATTAAGGTTTTTTTCCTCAAGCATATAGCGACAGATGGATTCGATTTCATCCGGTGGGCAGCCGTGCATCGTGGAGAGGGTGACGCCCTGTACCAGCCGTGATGGGATCCGATCGGCCAGCGTGGCCAACGGCGAGCGGTGAATGGCTTGTGGAAGCCTTGCGAGGAAGGCTTCATCTTGAAGCCAGCTGTTCAACACCTCACGATATTGCCGGAATTTAGGATGACTGGAAGCATTAAGCATACTGTCGATGAATTCCTGCATCGGGGGTTGCTTGATGCCATCGAGGTTGTAGCCGACGCTCATATTGAAAATAAACGACTTGCCGCTCTTATCCGGCGTTAGCGGGAAAACCTCCTCCAGAAGATGGAGAATAAACCAGGCTTTCAGGTATTCATCCCAGGCTTTTTGGAGCGTGAATTCGGTCGACCACTCGGTATTAAAGCACTCATCTTCGGCATCAATACAGGGTTTATCAAGTTCCAGTCGGTCAAGGATTTGGACGGTCTTTAACTCAATAAAGCGACCGCCGGTAAGCCAGGCCGTGATAATGTTTTGCGCCAACTGCGTGTGTGGCCCGGCAGCGGGGCCCATTGGGGTCGCACAGTTTTCACCAAATACGCTTACCTGGCGTTGGGCTTGCGGTAAATAGAATTGTTGGACAGGAATACCAAAAATAGAGTGTTGACTTTGATATTCATCAAAAATGCGCGTTAAAAGTCCCTCAAACGGGATGGGGCGCATAATATCTCCCATAACCCTCTCCTTAGACATATTTATTAGCTCGACATTGCCGGTTTAGTGATAATTCCGACGGACAGTGAAAATGAGCAACAATCACACCAGGTATTCAAATCAAAGAGGGGCAGAGAATAAATATGTGAAGTATGTCTAAAGTCATTGGCGGTTTGTGGATTCATCACGAAGGGTTAGTGAGAATTAAAATCACTCAATTTTACGTTTTGCCTGTCTTTATCAAAAATATCATTTTTATATCACATTGATAATTATGCCAGCGTCAATGGAGCATATTTTTATATCAAGTTTAAAAATTGGAGAGATTAATGGGTTCTGGATGCGGCAGCTGCCAGCCAACGTATTATATCTCTCTGCATTTTTCGTTAAGGATGACGGAGTTCACGGTTTGGAATGATCAACATAAACACTGCATGAACCTTGCATAACGTGAACAGGTGATGTTGGTGCCAAATACAGGGCTGAAGGCGATGCCGCTGTCTAAAAGGGCTCCGGCGAAAAGGCATTAGAACTCAGAAAGATCCATGAGGTGGCTATGAATATTTTTACCGAAGCGGCAAAGCTGGAAAATCAGAACCGTCCTTTTGCGCTGGCGCAGATAATCGACAGCAGGGGATCAACGCCCAGGCATTCAGCGCAAATGTTAATTCGTGATGATGGTTCTATTGTTGGCACCATCGGCGGAGGTATGGTTGAACGTAAAGTGATTGCTGAGGCGCTTGAGGCGCTCCATGAAAAAACATCGAGAGTATTTCATGGGCGAATGGCACGAGGCGGCAGTGATGCGGTTGGTTCAGACTGCGGAGGCGCAATGTCCGTTTATATAAGCGTACATGGCCTACGTCCTCGGCTTGTATTAATGGGGGCCGGTCATGTTAATCGCACCATCGCTCACGGCGCTATGCTGCTGAACTTTGAGGTGATTGTCGGCGATATTTATCTCGAAAGCCTCGAATCTGATTATTTCCCGCCGGCAGTACACTTGATGCATGCGCCAACGTTTTCTGCCGTCGTTGATAATATTGCCCTGCGTCAGGATGACTTCGTGCTGATAGCGACGAATAATCAGGACAGAGAGGCGCTGGACCTGTTGATCTCGCAGCCCGTCGCGTGGTTAGGGTTGCTTGCCAGCCGCCGCAAGGTACAGACATTTTTACGCCAGATGCGCGAGAGCGGTGTTTCGGAATCCGAGATATCCCGTCTGCGCGCGCCGGTGGGATATAACATTGGTGCTGAGACGCCAAATGAGATAGCTGTCAGCGTATTGGCCGAGCTCCTTCAGGTTAAGAATAAGGCTCCCGGAGGATTGATGCTGGCGCAGGAGCAAGACCTGCGATGGCAAGAAGAGAAGAGCGGTAAGGAAGAGATGAGTGGTGCGTAACAGCGTTCGGTACCGGGCGGTTTGGGGTACGCCCGGCAAACGGCCTGGCCACTGTTCCCTTATTGTGAGAGTGGCGTGGATGACTCGGCTTATTGAGTGATAAGGGTTCCTGTTTTTCCTTCTATCCCTTCTCTGGCCTTATTTAACACAGTAATTAGCGCCTGACGGCCAGGACGTGAACGGGCAAACGAGGCTGCGGCTTCTACTTTTGGCAGCATAGAGCCTTTGGCAAAATGTCCTTCTGCGATAAAGCGTTCAGCATCACGTAATGAGAGCATGTCCAGCCACTGTTCGTCGGGTTTGCCGAAATTAATGGCGACCTTTTCTACTGCGGTAAGAATAATCAGCATATCTGCGTCGATCATCTCTGCCAGCTTTGCGCTAGCCCAGTCCTTATCAATGACCGCGCTAGCCCCACGCAGGTGGTCGCCTTCGCGGATCACTGGAATGCCGCCGCCGCCAACGGTTATCACCACGTGGCAGGCATTCATCATGGTTTTTACCGTTTCTTTTTCAATGATGTCGACGGGTTTAGGCGAAGCAACAACCCGTCGATAGCCGCGTCCGGCATCTTCCTTCATGATATAGCCCTGACGTGTCAGCTTCTCGGCGTCTTCCCGGCTGAAAAATGATCCTATCGGCTTGGTGGGGGTGAGGAACGCTTCATCGTTAGCATTCACTTCCACCTGTGTAATCAGCGTTGCTACCGGAATGTCCAGATTTCGTGAGAGTAATGCTTCGCGCAGAGCATTTTGTAAATCGTAGCCAATATAGCCCTGGCTGAGCGCTACGCATACTGACATTGGGAGCATCGGAGTATGCGCTTCGGTTCTGGCGGCTGCTTCAAACGCAAGGTTGATCATACCCACCTGTGGACCGTTGCCGTGAGTGACGACGACCTGATGACCCTGAGCGATTAAATCGACGATGGCTTCTGAGGTCTGTTTTACGGCCTGCATTTGCCCGGCAAGATCTTCACCGAGCGCATTCCCCCCGAGGGCAAGAACAATTTTTTTAGACATAGATACCTCTGTTTAAGATTCTGTTCCGCTGGCGTGAGCAGCGTTAAAAGGATTTCGGCGCAGGAAACGCCCTTGTCCCGCGCTTCCGGTAAAGGTGCCGTTATCAAAAATCAACCGGCCGCGCGCGAACGTCTGACGTAGGGCTCCCTGACAAATAAATCCTTCCCAGGGTGAATAGTCGGCATTGTCGTGAAGCGCCGCGTGGTGAATGGTTGTTGTACGCTTAGGATCGATAATCACAATGTCGGCATCGGATCCGGGTGCCAGCAGCCCTTTTTGCGGCCAAAGGCCAAACAGTTTTGCAGGGTTAGCGCTGGTCAGCGCCACGAAGCGTTGCGTAGAAATGCGCCCTGTCATCACACCGTGGGAGAACAGCAGAAGTAGGCGGTTTTCAACGCCGGGCAGACCGTTTGGGCAGCGGCTGAAATCACCGCCGGAGAGCTGTTGGCGCTGAGTCATCGAGAAAGCACAATGATCGGTAGCGATGGTGTCAATTGATCCGTCAACCACACCGCACCACAAATCATCGTTGTTGCTGGTGTTTCGTAGTGGCGGGCTGAGTATGAACTTCAGGGCATCCTCACGTTCGTAGCAGCGATCGTCGAGCAACAGATATTGCGGGCAGGTTTCAACCCACACTGGCTGGCGTCTGGCCCGCGCAAGGCGCAAATAATCCAGTCCCAGGCCATTTGAGAGATGCACAATATACAGCGGCGCGTTACCGGCCAACTGGGCCAGATTGATCGTGCGTGCGATGGCTTCTGCCTCGCACTCCAGCGGACGACTTAAGGCATGGTATCGAGGGGCTGTTTTCCCGGCGCTAATAAACCCGGCCCGCTTTTGGGCAATTGCCGCGTCATTTTCCGGATGCACCGTCGTGAGCGCCCCGGCGCTGTGGAGGTGGCGCATGACTCTCAGTAATTCATCATCGTTAAGCTTGTACTGGTAAGTCAGGTAAAGCTTGAAGCTGCTGATCCCGGCTTCAACCATTCGCGGGATGTCATCGAGAACGGTGTGATTAACGTGCTGAATCACGCCATGAAAGCTGTAGTCTATCACTGCCTTATAGGCGGCATAGTCATGATATACCGCTAATTGATGGTGCAGACTGCAGCCCGGTGGGCCAAATCCCATATGGTCAACAATCGTCGTGGTTCCTCCGCAGGCTGCGGCACGGGTGCCAGTGAAAAAATCGTCGCAGCTGCGGGCGATGCCGGTATCAATATTGAAATGCGTGTGAACGTCGACGCCGCCGGGCATTACGTAGCAGCCGCTGGCGTCAATAGTCTCGCAGGGGGGCTCGACTTCGAGGGTGTCGGCCAGGCACTTAACCAGCCCGTCTTCAATAAGAAGGTCCTGCTTCGCCTGTCCGTCAGCATTGACGATGAGGCCGTTTTTAATCAGTACGCGCATAGATAACCCCAGACCCCGCCGCAGACCGCGGCAGGGCGATCGCTAACGATTATTCTGTAGCCAGCCAGCTCAGTGGAATAGCTGCATACAGGGCTGCACAGGTCACCAGATGGGATTTCCAGGTCTTCTCATTTGGCGCATGCGCTTCAGGCTCTTTACCCGGTCCGAAGCCGATAACTGGAATTCCATGGCGGCCCATAATGGAGACACCATTCGTTGAGAACGTCCATTTATCCACCACCGGTGCTTTACCAAATAGCCCCTCATACGCGGTACTCAGGGCGCGGACGGTGAAGTGATCCTCTTCAACTTTCCAGGTAGGAAAGTAACATTCAGTTGGGTAGGCCAGACCGGTCCAGGAAGGGCGGTCGTAGTGGTACATAGAGACTACCGCACCGGCATTTTTGACCGCAGGCAGAGCGTTAATCTCTTCCAGCGCACCTTCCCAGGTTTCACCCCAGGTGAGGCGGCGATCGATGGAAACGGCGCAGCTATCCGCTACGGCACAGCGGCTGGGTGAGGTGAAGAAGATTTCGGAGACGGTTAGCGTTCCCTTGCCGAGAAATTCATCATTTCCAAGATGATGGGAAAGTTGTTCCAGTTCGTTGAGGATCGGGCCCATTTTGAAGATAGCGTTGTCCCCTCGCTCCGGAGCGGAACCATGGCAGCTAACGCCCTGCACTTCCACTCGGATTTCCATACGACCTCGATGGCCACGATAGATTTGGCAATCCGTTGGCTCTGTACTGACCACGAATTCAGGGCGAATACCGGACTGTTCAATAATGTATTGCCAGCACAGGCCGTCACAATCTTCCTCCTGTACGGTGCCGGTGACCAGCAGGGTGTATTCATCCTCCAGGCCAAGGTCTTTGATAATTTTGCCAGCATAAACCATCGAGGCCATCCCCCCTTCCTGGTCAGACGTTCCCCGTCCGCCGATCAGCTCGTCAGTTTCCATTCCCTGGTACGGATCGAAGGTCCAGTTCTTGATGTTGCCGATGCCTACGGTATCAATATGCGCGTCCATCGCGACCAGACGAGGGCCGTGGCCAATGTAGCCGAGAACGTTACCCATAGGGTCGATTTCGACCTTATCGAAGCCGACTTTTTCCATCTCCTCTTTAATACGATACACAACACGTTTTTCATCACAGCTTTCGCTGGGAATGGCGATCATATCCCGCAGGAAGCGGGTCATGTCCTTCTGGTAATAGTTTGCTTTTTCAACAATTAATTTGAAGGGAATTTGCTTAGCCATGGATTATTTCTCCGGTCCTTGATATTTCCCGCGCGGCGGGGAAGAGAGTGAAATTTGTCGTCCTGTTTACTTTGCACAAGAGACTGGGTGTTTGCCTTCCCAGACGACTTCGCGATAATGCTTCACGTCGGTATCGCCTTCGGTGCTGATGACCAGCACCACTGAATCGCAGTTCAGCTTGAGTTTTTGCATCAGCGCTTCACGTTGAGGATGGAAATGTATCGCGGCAAGCAGTCCCAGACCGACGGCGCCGGATTCTCCTGAAATGATTCGAGGATCTTTACCAAGAGGATTGCCCGATACGCGCATCCCCAAAGCGGCAACGCGATCTTCACAGGACACAAACTGACTGGCGCAGTTACGCAGAATTTCCCAGCCAAGTGGGTTGGGTTCGCCGCATGCCAGACCCGCCATAATGGTCTCCATGGTTCCGCCAACATTAACCATTTCGCCTTTAATACCAGAACGATAGAGGCAATCTGCCCGTTCCGGTTCAACGATGACTGCATGCAGGTTGTCGGCGCCGTAAACGTCGGCAAGATAGCCGAGTACGCCACCGGCCATTGCGCCTACGCCTGCCTGCAGGAGTACGTGGGTTGGGCGTGTGAGGCACATCGAAGACATTTGCTCGACGGCTTCGTCGGCAAGGGTGGCGTAGCCCTGCATGATCCAGGTTGGGATTTTGGTATAGCCTTCCCAGGCCGTGTCTTGCACAACTTCCCAGCCGTTGTGCTCTGCGGTTTGCAGGGTGAAACGTACCGTGTCGTCGTAGTTCATTTCGGTAACGATACATTCTGCCCCCAGGCGGAGGATGGCATCGACGCGTTCCTGAGAGGAGCCTTTAGGCATATAGATAACGGCATGTTGGCCCAGCTGTTGAGCCGCCCAGGCGATGCCGCGACCGTGGTTGCCGTCTGTGGTTGTCGTGAAGATCATTTTATCGGTAATGCTTGATTTTAAAGCCTCTAATGAGAGCTCCTCGATGGCCAGATGGTACTTTTCGCACAATAGCTGAGCGATGGCGTAGACGCCGCCCAGCATTTTGAATGCATTAAGCCCGAAGCGTTGCGACTCGTCCTTCACTAAAATTTTGTGTACGCCGAATAGCGAGGCCAGCTCATCAAGCGCATAGAGCGGCGTAGGTTTATAGCCGACTATTTTTTGATGGAACTGTCTCGCCTGTTGCGCGTGTTGCCGGGAGAATAGTGATGAGGTTTGCCCGGTAAAATAGCGGTTTTCTGCAATAGCCATTTTCAATGTGAAAGCAGACATACTCGATCCTTAGTTTTAATGACTAAGCGGCATGGATGGCCTTTGCCAGCCAGAATGGATTACCTGACGCGTTTTTGCGCTTCGCTCAGGAGCTGCTTGAGTAGCAGCCCCGGTTGAGTAAATTTGCGGCACAGGATCATGGCGGCGATGATATAAGGCTTCCAGCTTGCCTCTTTGTAGGTGGCGATGCGGTATTTCTCGAACACGGCCTCGGTGACTTCACCTTCTTCACATGACACGCCCGTGATGTCCGCAGGCAGGCAGTGCATATACAAAGCTTCCCCATTGCGGGTTTTTTTCATCATCTCTTCAGTGCAGTGCCAGTCTTTATGACCAGCGTTTTGTGCAAGACACGCTTTTTCCAGCGTTTTCAGTCCTTCATGGTCGTTAGCGCGCAGGAGTTCAGTGCGTTTTTCCATCACTTTGTAAGGTGCCCATGATTTCGGGTAAACGATATCGGCATCCTTAAAAGCCTCAGCCATATCAGTGACCTGACGGAAACTCCCGCCGGAAGCCGCTGCGTTACGTCTGGCCACTTCAATGACGTCCGGGATCAGGTCATAACCTTCCGGATGCGCCAGGGTAACCTCCATCCCGAAGCGCGTCATAAGCCCCACAATGCCTTGTGGTACCGAAAGCGGTTTGCCATAGCTGGGTGAGTATGCCCATGTCATTGCAATTTTCTTGCCTTTCAGATTTTCCAGCGAGCCGAAGTGTTCACGTAGCCATGCGAGGTCGGCCATACATTGTGTTGGATGATCAATGTCACACTGCAGATTGATGAGCGCGGGTCGCTGCGGTAATACGCCCTGTCTATGCCCGTCGTCCAGCGCTTCTCCCACCTCCCGCATATAGGCATTACCGGCTCCCAAAAACATGTCATCCCTGATACCTATGGCGTCGGCACAAAAAGAGATCATATTGGCGGTTTCGCGTACCGTTTCTCCGTGGGCAATTTGCGACTTTCCTTCATCAAGATCCTGCTGGGTGAGGCCAAGTAAATTCAGCGCTGAAGCATAGGAAAAACGGGTACGGGTAGAGTTGTCGCGAAAAACCGAAATACCTAACCCACTGTTAAATACTTTTGTGGCGATATTTTCTGACCGTAGCGTTTTAAGTGAGGCCGCGACATCCAGCACTTGCTTTAGCTCATCGGGCGTTTGCTCCCACGTCAGTAAAAAATCTTTCTCGTGGAGGTGAGAGTCATATTTATTGATATCCTGGATTAAGTCGTTAACAGTTTTCATTTTTAGGTCCTGGTCGTGAACAACGGGCTTAATGATTGCTGTGCGGTCGAACGTAAGGGGATAGAGAAATAGCGACTGCCAGCGCTGGAATATCACTAACAATAAGTGTGCCAGCTCCCCATGATGAATTAGCTCCAGGGCTAAATGGCGGTAATTATGAGACCTTCGTCACGAAATAATGCCTTATAAGGTTTATTGTTCAGAAAAAACTTACCTAAGGATTTCTCTGTATCTGGATGGTCATCGCAGAGAAATTGGAATAGCACTTTTTGATACAAGCGGAGTTCGCCAATTGATAAATTTTTCTGCAAAATTATCAATTTGATATAAATTGTGCAGGATTCTTTGATTTTTGGGATCGGTGACAAACAAGAAAACCAACTGGGTCAATTTTTAGCCAGCGGAGAATGATATCCTTGCCTGAATTAAGGATGAAATACTTCAATGCTAAAGGTCGATTATGGTTTCCTCTATAACCCCATCCGTTTTAATGCAGATCCAGCCTACCATTCAAAAGTTTGCCCGAATGCTTTCCAGCGTGCTGCAGTTAGATGTTGAGATCGTTGACAACTGCTTGCGTAGGGTGGCGGGTACCGGGGATTTCAATCAACTGTTGGGGCAAAAATTAGAAACAAACTCCCAGCTATTAAGCTATGTTCTGGAAAGTAAGAAGGAGCGGGTGGTTATGCACTCCCGCTTCGATCCCTTATGTAAGGACTGTACCAGTAAAGAAAGTTGTCAAGAGAAAGCCTTTATTGGCACGCCGGTTATCTATCAAGAACAGTGCGTTGGCGTGATTAGCCTGGTTGCACTAACTTGCGAGCAACAGGCGAGAGTTAGCGAAAATGTTCAAGCCTTTTCCGATTATGTTCGTCATGTTTCTTCGCTATTTGTTTCCCGTTTTTTACAGGAACAGGCAGGGAGCGATAATATCCATAAGGTTTTTTTAACAATAATCGAAAATATGGATCAGGGTGTTCTGGTGGTGGGAAATGACCAAAAGGTTAAGTTTGCTAATCAGACAGCATTGAAAATTATTGGCGCCACGCAGGGGAATATGATTGGTAAAACGATCGGTTTTCGATCGTTAACGTTTAAGGATAATTTTAAGCGTGGTCATATGCAGCACATTATCTCCTTTGATGACCAGAAAGCGCTTATTATTGGTCAGCTTCATGCGGTTCAGGATCAGTGGTTATTTTTAATGGCTTTTCATCAATCGCACTCTTCCACGGATTTACCCGCTCTTCAGGAAGGGCAAGGGCCGTTGATTGAAGAGATGGTTGGAGAAAGCCTGCCAATGCGCCAGCTTAAAAAGTTGATGGCCCGCATCGCTCCTGGCCCTTCAAGCGTAATGATTGTAGGCGAGAGTGGTACAGGTAAAGAGGTGGCTGCCCGGGCAATTCATAAGATTAGCGATCGGCGTACCAAACCTTTTATTGCTATCAACTGCGCGGCTATTCCGGAAGCGCTGCTGGAAAGCGAGCTTTTTGGTTATGTGAAGGGGGCTTTTACCGGCGCTTCGGCGAACGGCAAGACCGGCTTGATTCAGGCGGCGAACCTCGGCACCCTGTTTCTTGATGAGATTGGTGATATGCCTTTAACCCTGCAGGCCAAGCTGCTGCGGGCAATTGAGGCTCGTGAGGTACAACCTGTTGGCGCCAGCCATCCAGTACCGGTAGATTTCAGGATTATCTCTGCTACAAATCAGAACCTTGAACAGTTTATTGCTGCAGGAAAATTTCGTGAAGATCTCTACTATCGGCTCAACGTGATCCCGCTTTGTCTCCCGCCTCTCCGCGAGCGCCGGGATGATATCGAGTTGCTCATTCACTATTTCCTGCACTTGCATACTCACCGCCTCAATCTTGTCTATCCTGGCGTGACGCCTGAAGTCATTAGCTTTCTCAGGCACTACCGGTGGCCCGGGAATATACGCGAGTTAAGCAATATGATGGAATACCTGGTTAATGTCGTGCCTTCCGGTGAGATTATCGATCTGCCGTTATTACCGCCTAATCTTGTTAATAGCAATAAGGTGCCCGAATATGAGCCACCTCAGAGCAAGTCTGATGTTAACGTTGATTTGCAGGAAGCTAATGTCACAGCCCTGGAAGGGATGGAGAGGCAGATGATCCGAGATGCGTTGGCGAAGTATGGCAATAAAAAGCAGGCGGCGGAGGAGCTGGGGATTGGGATTGCCACCCTATATCGCAAACTCAAGAAGTATTCGCTTGCTGGTGAGCAATGATTTCGTACGCTACGAGCGTTTTTAACAGGGCCCGGGCAATAAAAAAGCCTGAATGTGAATTCAGGCTCTCTCATCAAATATGGCGGTGAGGGAGGGATTTACTCGCGCCGTCCATGGCGCTCGCCCTGCGGGTCGCCGGAGGCGGTACAAAACGGCTGTCCTGCCGTTTGGTCGAACCCGGTCGAGGCTTCTCACCCACTCTCTGCCGTAAGCAATATGCGAAAAAAAAGCCCGCATTTGCATGCGAGCTCTTCTTTAAATGTGGCGGTGAGAGAGGGGTTCGAACCCTCGATACGTTGCCGTATACACACTTTCCAGGCGTGCTCCTTCAGCCACTCGGACACCTCACCATATTGTTTTGCTGCTCACCTTAGGTGGGCAACGGGGCGCTACTATAGGGAGTCATCTCTCTTCGGTCAAGCCTAATTTATGGATTATGCCGCGTTCGGTTAAGGTCTGAGCGGTTAGGCCGATTTTAAGGCAAATTGGGTGGTTTACACCCTCTCCATTTCCTGGCCAAGGGCAGGGGGCTGTATACGGTCTATGAATGAAGCCCGCATTTGCATGCGAGCTCTTCTTTAAATATGGCGGTGAGGGAGGGATATCACTCGCGCCGTCCGTGGCGCTCGCCTTACGGGTTGCCGCAGGCAATGCAAAACGGCTGTCCTGCCGTTTTGTGATTCGCAAGCTCACCCCTTCGGGGCAGCGTTATCACAAGTGATACCGCTGTCCAACCTGCTAAAGCAGGTTGTCGAACCCCGGTCGAGGGTTCTCATCCGCTCCCTCAGGGTGCAACATGCGAAAAAAAAGCCCGCATTTGCATGCGAGCTCTTCTTTAAATATGGCGGTGAGGGAGGGATTCGAACCCTCGATACGTTGCCGTATACACACTTTCCAGGCGTGCTCCTTCAGCCACTCGGACACCTCACCATATTGTCGCTCCAGCGCTGCTGGAACGGGCGCTAATTTAGGGAAAATGGCCTTGGCCGTCAATGCTAATTTCATGTTTTTGGTGCGTTTAGCCAAACTTCATCCAACTTGACTCTTAAAGCATCACAAGATGCTGCTTTTTATTGCATTAGTGCTTGCAAGGCACCTCGATTCGGGTAAGCCTAAGAAAAAAAGGAGGCAGTATGGACATTATTTTTCATCACCCCACTTTTGACACAGAGTATTGGCTGAATCGCCTTCAGCAGGCCCTGCCTGGAGCGCGAGTACGCCAGTGGAAGCAGGGGGACCAGCAGCCCGCAGACTATGCGTTGGTTTGGCATCCGCCAGTGGAAATGCTTAGCGGCCGTAAAGGGCTCAAGGGTGTATTTGCCCTTGGCGCAGGCGTTGACGCTATACTCAGTAAACTTCAGACTCACCCGGATATGCTGCCTGACGGCGTGCCGCTGTTCCGCCTGGAAGATACGGGTATGGGGCTACAGATGCAGGAGTACGCGGTCAGCCAGGTACTGCACTGGTTCCGCCGTTTTGACGACTACCAGATACAAAAACAGCAGAGGCAATGGCAGCCGCTGGAAGATTATCGCCGTGAGGATTTCACTGTTGGCATTCTCGGCGCGGGCGTGCTTGGTGGTAAAGTGGCGGAAAGCCTTGTGGCCTGGGGGTTCCCGGTTCGCTGCTGGAGCCGCAGCAAAAAAGATTTCCCTGGGGTAGAGAGTTTTGCCGGCGGCGAAGCACTGCCTGCCTTCCTGAGCGGCACACGCGTATTGATTAACCTGCTGCCAAACACCCCGCAAACCGTGGGCATCATCAACCGTGAGCTGCTGGGCCAGCTGACTAAAGAAGCCTACGTGATAAATCTTGCGCGCGGGGTGCACCTGGTTGAAGCCGATCTGCTGGCGGCGTTAGATTCGGGGCAGCTTAAAGGCGCGATGCTCGACGTCTTCTCTAAAGAGCCGCTGCCGGAAAATAGCCCGCTTTGGGCACATCCTCGCGTGGCGATTACGCCGCACGTGGCTGCGGTCACTCGTCCTGACGAGGCCATTGCCTATATTGCAAAAACCATTACCCAACTGGAAAACGGTGAATCTGTCTCCGGTGAAGTTTCTCTTCAGCACGGCTATTGAGCCGCAAGCCCGGCTTTTGCCGGGCGAATAACCTTCTCGCAGGCAGGCTAAAAATTGTCACGGATTGCTGGTATCCTTAGCCAAAATAGAAAAGGAGAAAGCCATGTATCCCGTTGACCTGCATATGCACACCGTTGCCAGCACCCACGCCTACAGTACCCTCCATGATTACATTGCCGTAGCTAAAGCAAAAGGTATCAGGCTGTTTGCCATCACCGACCACGGCCCGGACATGGCGGATGCGCCACATTACTGGCATTTTGTGAATATGCGCATCTGGCCAAGGCTGGTTGACGGCGTCGGGATTTTGCGTGGGATCGAGTCGAATATTAAAAACACCGCAGGCGAAATTGACTGCACCGGCCCGATGCTCGACGCGCTGGATTTGATTATCGCTGGCTTCCACGAGCCGGTTTTCCCGCCAAAAGACAAAGCGACTCATACCGAAGCGATGATCGCGACAATGGCCAACGGTGACGTACATATCATCAGCCATCCGGGTAACCCTAAATTCGAAATTGATATCCCGGCCGTTGCGGCGGCAGCGGCGAAATATAACGTTGCGCTTGAGCTGAACAACTCATCGTTTACCCACTCTCGCATCGGCAGCGGCCCGAACTGCCGCGCCATTGCCGAAGCCGTGCGGGATGCAGGCGGCTGGCTGGCCTTAGGGTCCGACTCCCATACCGCTTTTACCCTGGGCGATTTTAGCGAATGCCGTAAAATTCTCGATGAAATCAATTTCCCGGAAGATCGGATACTTAACGTTTCTCCGCAGCGCCTGCTGGGCTTCCTTGAAGCTCGCGGGATGGCGCCGATTGCTGAATTTGCCACACTGTAATTAACACCTGTAACGGATAGAGCCAGTCATGAATGAGTTTTCAATTATTTGCCGCGTACTCGGATCGCTATTTTATCGCCAGCCGCAGGATCCTCTGCTGGTGCCTTTGTTTACGCTGATCCGTGAAGGGAAGCTGGCGGCAAGCTGGCCACTGGAGCAGGATGAGCTGCTGGGGCGTTTGCAGAACAACTGTGACCCGCAGCTGCTGGCGGCGGATTTCAACGCGCTGTTCGTGGGTGAAAAGTGCAGCGTGCCGCCTTTTCGCTCAGCATGGGAAGAGGGAAGTGATGAAGGGGAAGTGCGTCAGTTCCTGAAACAGCGTGGAATGCCGCTTGGGGAGTCATCTGCCGACCATTTCGGGACGCTGCTGCTGGCGGCTTCCTGGCTTGAGGACCAGTCCCAGGAGGATGAGTTTGAAGCGCAGGTAACGCTGTTTGATGAGTACCTGATGCCGTGGTGCGGGACGTTCCTCGGCAAAGTTGAAGCCCATGCCACCACGCCTTTCTACCGCACGCTGGCGGCGATCAGCCGTGAAGCGCTGCAGGCCATGCGCGATGAGCTGCAGGAATCAGAGGAGGAATAATTGTGACTTGAGTCGCAATTAAACTGCAACGCTGATTTTTGATTTGCAAAAAATGTGCGCCAGATCGTAGTGAGAGGCTAAGCCTCTGCTATGATACGGCGCCATGAAGACACTTATTCCACTTGCAATCACCACCGGTATTCTCTCTGGCCTTTGGGGCTGGGTTGCGGTGAGTCTCGGTCTGTTGGGCTGGGCCGGTTTCCTCGGCTGTACCGCCTATTTTGCCTGTCCGCAGGGCGGTATGAAGGGGCTTTTTATTTCTCTGTGTACCCTGTGCAGCGGCGTGCTTTGGGCGCTGGTGATTATTCACGGCAGCGCGCTGGCGCCGCATGCTGAAATCCTCGGCTATATCATGACCGGCGTGGTGGCATTCCTGATGTGTATTCAGGCTCGCCATATTTTACTGTCGTTTGTCCCCGGCACTTTTATCGGCGCCTGCGCAACCTTTGCGAATCAGGGGGAGTGGCATAACGTGGTGCCTTCGCTGCTGCTGGGCCTGGTCTTCGGCTTCGCAATGAAAAACAGCGGGCTGTGGCTGGCGGCAAGACGAGAGAAGCCCAAACCGAAAGCAGGCTCATTGCTTAGCGAATAAAAAACCAGCGAAAGCTGGTTTTTTTATTCGCGAGAAACGGTCATCAGGAGGCCGGCGGCGTAGAGAGCTCTTTATACTTCACCAGCACCGGGTTGTTAATATCGGCAGGGTTTTGCAAATCCCACAGCCCACGGTCGATGCCATCGTTAATCAGATAGATAACGCCGGTTTCAATGGCGGACATCAGGCACAGCATCACCGGCTCGTTGCTGGTATAGCCTATTTCACCTTCCAGCAGGCGCTGGTAATCAATAAACCGGAAGACCCCAGCCTGCACTTCGTACGAGAGAATCGTTTTGCTGGTGTTGACCGACGACATGACTTCCCCGGTGCTGACGTCGACGACCCTCAGGTTAACGGCTATCTGGTCAAGCTGATACTGTGTGTCCGCGCCAATGCCAAAGTAACGTGCGCCTGCACCGCCCGACTTCACGTTGCTTTCATAGCCAATAATCGACCCTTCAATCATCACATTTGCCGCCATCAGCGAGTGCAGCGGGGCTCGATTATTATCCGCCACGGTACCGTTTTCCTGCGCGGCGCGGATAATTTTGCGTTCGTTAAGCAGGTTTTGCAGCCCCTGACGTTCAAGCGGAATGAACCAGCGGGAATCCTTCAGCGCGGTGACCAGCATAGACGTTGCGCTTTGCGGCACGGCGGTAGAAAAGTTACTGGCCGGATAGGGCTTAAACTGGCCCGTTTCATCCTGAATGTTATATACCGACACATAAAGCTTTCCTTTTGCCTCTGGCAGATGCGTCAGGTCGAGATAGCTTTGTGCTCGAGGCAGCAACGTCGGTTTAGCGGCCTCTTTTGGCGGAGCCGTCAAACAACCACTTAATAAACACACCGCTACAATCAGAAGTAAGCGCTGCATAATGTTTATCCTTGAAGAGGTTTTATGATTTTAAGCCACTAAAAATTCGTGGAATTCGCCTGCAGGCCGGAGACCTGAATCGTCGAGGTTTTGCCGGTTTTACGGTCGGTCACGTTGAGCTGAAGTTGACCGTCGGTATTGGCGATATCGACGATGAAATCATTGGTGACCATGCGCCCCGGCTTCCCGGTATTGATATTGGTTAACAGGCCGCCCAGCACCTGTGACTGCAGCGCCTGGGTGAAATTATCCAGCGCGCTGGGCATTTGAATCCCAAGATCGCTGCTGTAGCTGGGATCTTTGTAAGAGTTTTGTGCCTGGGCCGAATTTAACAAATAGGCACCGTTATTGGGGTTACCGCCGAAGTTAGGGTTAACAAACTGGAAAACCATATTTCCGCCCCAGGCCAGCGGCGTAAAGAGCAGCAAGGGCAGAACGGCATGAGAGATACGCATCATCGTCTCCTAGAATTCGTCATGAGTTAAATCGCTGGTGCTCAATAATTGCTTATCAATCAGCCTGCGTTTAAGCGCCTCATCGGTATGGACCAGTGCCACCTCAACGTTTTTGTCGAAGTCGCGTTTTGTGGGGTAAAGAAAAGCCTGATAAACAACGTCCTGGCCGGCGGTAATGGTTATCCAACTCCCCCAGCGGGCGCTGGGGCGCTCGTTGATGGTTAAATTGCCGGTATAGCTGCTTTCCCATTTATCGCTGAAGGCGCGGTAGAAACTGTGGCCCACCGAAGTGACGGTATGGTCCGTCAACAGCCCGGGGATCTCGACTTCTTCAGCATGAACGCTGTTCATCGCGCACCAGCAGGCCGCCAGGACAAAAATGGCTGAGCGTTTCATGGTGTTTATCGCCGAAGGTTATCGTTTGCCCAGGAAACCGCCTGGGTGCGGTTTTTGACGGCTATTTTTCTGAACAGGTTATACAGGTGCGTTTTGACCGTGTTCTCACTGATAAACAGCGAGCGGGCGATTTCAACGTTGGAGGAGCCCACGCGCAGCTTGTTCAGAATTTCCTTTTCGCGCTGCGTTAAGCGTGAGGATTCGGTGCTATTAAAACGATAATTTCCGGAATGGCTGATGAGATAGCTGGCCAGCTTCTGCGAGAAGTAGCATTCTCCTTCCAGGACCCCACGCAGCCCCTCAACGACTTTGGGCTCTTCGGTCGCAAAATAAAATACGCCGTTGATATGCGGCCAGTTCTCGATCTCTCTGAAAGGATACTCTTCCGGCGTGTTGAGCAGCAGTAATTTTATCTGGCTGTTTTTACGGCTTAATTTTTCCTGCCAGAACAGGATGATCTTCTTATCCGTTTCCGCCATATCAAATAAAATCAGAACATTACTGGAAAAGTCATCCAGTGGACGTTGAATATTGTGAACCCGCCCATTTATTTCTAACGAGGCGCGTAGATGTTGTAATAAAGCTGAAGCCTGGAGAGAGGGTTTCGTAATTAACAATAACGTAGGGCCCTGTAGGGCATGGACTTCATTATACATGATGAAACTCCACCTGGTTTTTGTCGCTACCGTTTGAATTAATGGAAATTAATTCTCCCTGAGATATCGAGATTCGCGACAGTGCTGTATGTTAAATATTTTTAATCGCCGAAATAATGGTTTTCGGTCGCAAAGGGATTTTTAACTAAAGTCTTACTATCTGTTTTCAATTTAGCGATTAGACATTTTAAAGCAAGTGTTAACTATGTAACTAAATGTTTCTGTGGATATTAAAATGTTTCCATGTGATTTTTTATCTATTTGGATTTAAGCCTAAAGTTGTACTTTTAGAATTGGTTGTATAGTCATTATTTTTTCTTTTTTCATTCTACTTTGCTGAATTTTAATGTTTTTATTCTTAGTGATTTGATTTTGTTAACGCCTCTCATATTTTTAAAAACAGCGTTTCCAGTATTCACCCGCTTCGCTTAAGAAAACCATGCCTGGTGACGAATGTTTTTCATAAACTGACTAAGCATCGCCTAAGTTGTGCTAAGTCAGTGACCGTAAAGGCGACTTTAAATAAGTGTGCTAATGATTATCCGATCCCTGGATCAGGTAGTTGCAATGAAGGGATTAGTGTATTTGATTCCGTATTAATACTTTGGTGTGAATTGGATAATGCAAAATACCACTCGTGCATGAGATATTTAAGATGCCTGCCGTAACATACTCATTTCCGTAACGGAGCAATAACAAATTACCATTGGTTCGTTATAAATAATTACTGCATTACGCGTCATAATGTTCCGGCGTTATTAGGTTCAAGGTGACAGAATGAAAAAATATTGGCTGTTAATGATATTGTTTATGGGGCTGTCTCAGTACGGCCTGGCCCAGAGGAACGATCTTGCCGTCTCCGAATACAATTTCGCCGTAAATGAATTGAGTAATCCTCAATTTAATCAAACGGCGATTGTTGGCCAGTACGGCAGTAATAATAATGCGGCGGTGACTCAGCGAGGTCAGCGGCAATTATCTGAGATAGCACAGAGCGGCTCGGGTAACCGGGCAAACATCGATCAATCAGGTAGTTATAACCTTGCTTATATCTCGCAAGAGGGCGTCGCCAACGATGCGAGTATAAAGCAGGATTCATTTGGTAATGCCGCTCTTATTATCCAGCGAGGTGCTGGTAACAAAGCAAACATTACCCAATACGGTACCCAGAAGTCAGCAGTTGTTGTGCAAAACCAGTCACAAATGGCGATTCGTGTTATTCAGCGATAAGCAAAACATTTGGGCTGAAACTATCAATCCGATGGGGGTTTTAGTATGAATCTTTTCAAAGTTGCAGCATTAGCAGCATTGGTTGTTTCCGCAGGTGCAATGGCTACTTACCCGCAGCAGGCTCAGCACTCAACCTTGAAAATATATCAGCAAGGTAACGGCAATAACGCCACAGCACTGCAGTCGAATGCTTTCTATTCGAAGACGGATATTAAACAGCTGGGCACCGTAAACGGGGCAAAAGTTGGCCAGGGTTCCGACAGCAGCGATATTAAATTGCTGCAGGACGGCTATGGTAATAACGCCACTATCAGCCAGTGGAACGGTAAAAACGCGCAGATTGACGTTCAGCAGTTCGGGACCAACAACGGGGCGGTGGTTAACCAGACGGCATCAAGCTCACTGGTTGCTGTTACCCAATACGGTAACGGAAACCACGCAACGGCTTCTCAGTATTAAGCCTGCCTGGCAATAGCGTAAACAGGGCCACAGGCCCTGTTTTTCTTTGGAGGTCGTATGCATACCCTGGTGTTGCTTGCTGCGCTCTCAAGCCAGCTGACGTTTAATACCCGGCAACAGGACAATATTTACACCATAACTCCCGTCGCCACACTCGCCGCCGATTGCCAATGTACTATGACGCTCGCCGCCACCAAAAGCGGCACCGCCGGACAAAGCACCAGCCAACAAAGCAGTGAGTTGTTCATTAAAGCGCATCAAGAGGTTGCTCTGTCGCAGCTTAGCCTGAATATCGATCCCGGCGACAGCGTTACGGTGACCGTCACGTTGAGCGACGGGAAAGCATTTCACCTTGAACAGCAGTGGCGAGAGCCGGGCAAACCTTGACGACGAATAAATATATGTGACGGAGGTATTGCAAGAATAAAAAACATCGATCACTGTTTAATTATCTTTGATTATCTGCCGATAACCTTCAGGGACGACAGCAATCGAGGAGTAATGAACGTGAAAGCAATTTATACGAAGTATTTGCTTTGTCTGGCGCTGAGCGTGGCGGTTACGCCGTTATCCCAGGCCGCTTCCTCTGGCATTATCCATTTTCGGGGTGAAATAGTAGAAGGCGGCTGTCAGTGGGCGCCTGCAAGTTCCAGTGTTGCAATGACCTGTACCGAAAAAGGCAAACCTGTCACCCAAACCGTGGCCCTTAGTTCCCTTGATGGCGTAACCGTGCATAACGACAGCACGATGCAAACCCGCGTGCAGTATCTCGACTCACAGCACAAAACCGCCGTTTTGCACGTGACTTATCAATAATCTCCTGGCCCGTTTTGCCGACGGGCCTTCTCCTTTTGGTTTCAGACCACGTTGCAGAGTAAACTAGCCGACGTCGATTTAGATTCAGGGTATAGGGCTAGTGCTGTGAAAAAAAGTTTGCTTCTCTCTCTTCTGCTGGTGGCTCAGGCGACCGGCGCGGTGACGCTGGATGAAATCCAAAAGCGGTTTGCCGCTGCGCCCGTTATGCGGGCTCAGTTTGAGCAGGAGCGCCAGATAAAAGGCATGGTCCAGCCGCTGCATTCCAGCGGGCGAGTCGTGGTAGCGAAGAACAAAGGGCTGTGGTGGCAGCAGCGTCAGCCTTTCCCGATGCGGCTGATCGTGGGCGATAACCGCATGGTGCAGGTGATGGGTAACCAGCCTCCTCAGGCCATTACTGCTCAGAGTAACCCGCAAATGTTCCAGTTCAACCAACTGTTGCGCACGCTGTTTTATATCGACCGTAAAACGCTGGAGAAAGACTTCATCAGTGAATTTTCCGATCTCGGACAGGGGAAATGGCGGCTGGTGTTGATTCCCTCTGATGAAACGCTTAGCGGACTGTTCCGCTCCATAACGCTTTATGGCGAGAAGTCTCTCGATCGTGTTGAGCTTCACGACGTTGAGGAGGACTCGACGGAGATAACCTTCAGCCATTATCAGCCAGAGCCCCACAAACTTACCCAGGAAGAGCGTAAACGCTTTGTCTTCTGATGCACATTACCGGCTTGCCGTGGGGAGAGTAGGGCACCTTTGCGATCCGCAATCCGTGGAGCGCTGGCTGTCGGAGGCGCTGATCGCTATGGCGCCACAGGGCGCGCGCCGCTCTGCATGGCTTGCCGGGCGAGTGCTTTTAGCGCAGCTGCTGGATAACGGCGCTTTGCCGCCGCTGCAAAACGGTTCTCACGGTAAACCCTGGCACCCGTATCTGCCTGAATTCAATATTTCTAACAGCGCCGACGCCGTTGCGGTACTGACGGGCAACAAGCCCGTTGGCTGCGACATGGAGCTGCTGCGCCCGCGTAAGCGCTGGCAGGCGGTGGCGAAGCACAGTTTTTCCCCGGCGCTTAATGACTGGCTGGAAGGGCTGCCTGAAGCGCAGCAGCTGACGGCATTCTGGCGTTTGTGGACGGCCCACGAAGCGGTCGTGAAGCAGCGGGGCGGGACGGTCTGGCAAATACCGGAGCTGTCGCTCCCGCTGGAAACGCTTTGCCCGCCGAACCTGCATTTGCAGCATATTACCTGCGGCGAATGGCTGATTGCCTGCTGTGGGTCTGAGGCGTTTGCAGCTGATTTTTCCGTAGAACGAGCGGTGGCTATCGGCTGAGTTTTTGATTGCGTTGTCGGCGGGCGGCGGCATAATACGTAAAACTTAATTAGAACGATAACTATTGCTATTTATATGGGCGTTTCTCTCAGCCGTCGGCGTTTGCTGGCGCTTTCCGCCTTGCTGCCTCTGGCCACAATTTTTCCGGGCCGCGCTCAGGCGCAGCGTGTTGACCTGAGCCGTATTATTGCCCTGGAGTGGCGGCCGGTCGAAATGCTGCTGGCCCTCGGCATCATGCCGCTGGCTATCGCCGATAAACGCAATTATCACCGCTGGGTTGGGGAGCCAAAGCTGCCTGATACCGTCGTTGACGTTGGGCTGAGAAACGAGCCTAACCGCGAATTAATGCAGCGCCTCAACCCTTCGCTATTTCTAATCTCCAAAGGTTTTGGCCCCGCCGAGTCAGACTTAAAGCCAATCGCTCCCTGCTGGTCGACGGCGTTCAATGACGCCAGCAGGCGCCCGTTGGCGCTGCTGGAGAAAGATTTAATGAGGCTCGGGCAGTTCCTGGGGCGCGAGCAACAGGCTGTCGAGCATCTGGCACAGCTTCACCAGGGCATTGCTTCCACGCGTGAAAAACTCCCGTCTGACCCGAGGCCGCTGGTGATGTTCTCGTTTCTCGATAGCCGCCGGGTGATGATTTTTGGCCGCAGCAGCCTGTTCAATGATTTGCTGGAGCGGCTGGGGATGCGCAATGCCTGGGACGGGAAAACCAATGCCTGGGGGAGTGCCGTGGTGGGGATTGAAACCCTGGTCAGGCTGGAGAACGTTACGGCGCTGTGTTTTATGCATGGCGATGACGATCCGGTGAAAACGGTGGCGAAATCTGCGCTATGGCAGGTGATGCCCTTTGTTCGTGACGGGCAGCTGCACCTGCTGCCAGCGGTATGGTTTTACGGCGGCAGTTTCTCGGCGCTGCGTTTCTGCCAGCTCTTGCCGGAGGCACTGTGCGCATAATCCTTCTTTTACTCTGTGCCTTTACGCTGTTTTTAACCGGCTACAACTTTCAGCAAATGCTGCCCGCAGGCCTTTGGTGGCAGGCGATAACCTTGCCGCAGGTCACCGATGTTTCGCAGATGCTTTTTCATTACAGCCTGCTGCCGCGAACAACGCTGGCGCTGCTCACCGGTGCCGGGCTGGCGCTGGCCGGCTGTCTGTTTCAGCATATCCTGCGTAACCCTCTGGCCGAACCGGCAACCCTGGGCGTTGCGGCCGGGGCGCAGCTGGGCCTGACCCTTGCGACGCTTTTTCTGGCGGGGGCAGGTGAGGCGGGTAAACAACTTGCTGCGCTCGCCGGCGCAATGGCTGTCGGCACTATTGTACTGGGGGCGGCGTGGGGTAAGCGTATGTCACCCGTAACGCTTATTCTTGCGGCGGCGGGAACGCTGGTGCAGAAAATGACCGGAAATCCTATGGCCAGCCCCGAAGTGCTGGGCGTGAGTTCCGGAGCGGCCTGCGCCATCGTGTTATTGACCTTCCTTGTCCCCGGCGACGTAAGCGCGTGGCAGCTTCCTGCCGGATTTACAGGTGCAACGCTCACGCTGCTGGCAATGCTCATTTTGGCCCGGACAGGGCTGGCGCCGGGCCGGCTGCTGCTGACCGGCGTTGCGCTAAGTACCGTCTTTGCCACGTTATTGACCTTGTATCTTGCGAGTGGCGATCCGCGAAGTGGGGCGGTGCTGACGTGGCTTTCAGGTTCAACCTGGAAGGTCACCGGCCAACAGGCACTGGTGAGCGGAGGCATGGCGCTGGTATTGATAGGCTTTACGCCACTGGTGCGCCGCTGGCTGACTATTCTGCCGTTGGGAGGCGAGGCCGCGCAGGCGCTTGGCGTTGCCCTTAATCGCTCGCGTATCAGTATCCTCGTGCTGGCTGCTGGGTTAGTGGCTGCTGCAACGTTATGCGTTGGGCCACTGAGTTTTGTCGGCCTGATGGCCCCCCACATGGCAAGGATGCTCGGCTTCCGCCGCGCGGTGCCTCAACTCGTCGTGGCGATAGCCATCGGTGCCGGGCTGATGCTGGTGGCCGACTGGCTGGGGCGCAGCATTATCTTCCCGTTCCAGATCCCCGCCGGGCTGCTGGCAACGCTCTGTGGCGCCCCTTACTTTATCTGGCTATTACGTAAGGCGTAGCGGGTAACGACAATCAAAATCAGAATCGTTCTCATTATTGAATTTTAAATTTTACCAGGGACTTTAGATGCCTCACCAACCTTCTCATCAGGCCGGGTTTAAACTTCGCCTGATTGCAGCACTGATCGCTGCCTCCTGCCTGCCTGCCGTTGCTTCGATGCAGGAAAACACTCAGCAAAAAACTGCCGCTAAAGAAGAGACGATTACCGTAACGGCTACCCCGGATAATCAGTTCAGCGCGGGCGGTAACGATCTGGTCCCGGCTTACCTGGAAGGGCAGGTAGCCAACGGCGGGCGCCTGGGCATGCTCGGTGAACAGGATGCGAGCAACGTGCCGTTTAACGTTATCGGCTATACCTCAAAAATGATTGAGGATAAGCAGGCCAATACTATCAGCGACATTATTCGCAACGACGCCACCGTGCAGCCCGTGCGCAGCTACGGTAACTTCGGCGAATCCTACCGCATCCGAGGTTTCCTGCTCGACGGCGACGATATTTCTTACGGCGGACTTTACGGCGTGCTGCCGCGTCAGATAACGAGCACGGCCATTGCGGAGCGCGTGGAGGTTATTAAGGGTTCCACGGCGTTTCTGAACGGCGTGCCGCCGGGTGGCTCTGGCGTGGGCGGGGCGATCAATATCGAGCCTAAGCGGGCGGGAAGCGAGCCGCATACCCAGATTGGCGTGGATTATACCGGGCGCTCGCAGATTGGCGGCATGCTGGATACGGGGCGTAGGTTTGGCGATAACGACCAGTTTGGTGCGCGAGTTAACCTGCTTCACCGCGAGGGCGAAAGCGAAGTTCATGGCCAGAAGGACAGAACGTCGCTGGCAAGCGTTGGGCTCGATTACAAAGGCGAGAAGCTGCGGACTTCCTTCGACGGCGGCTATCAGAAAATGACGGTGCATAATGGGCGTATCGGCGTTGGCGTTGGGGCGATTACGGCGATGCCTGACGTGCCGGATAACCGCACAAACTACGGGCAGCCTTGGGTTTACTCAGATATGAGCAGCCGTTTTGCCGCCCTGCACAGCGAGTACGATTTGCAGGACAACTGGACGCTTTATGGCGCGCTGGGCACCAGCGAAACCGACGAGCGTGGCAATTACAGCGTGCCAAAGTTTGTTGATAACAACGGCAATACCAGCCAGACGCGCCTTTCTACGCGCTACATCGCCGACGCTTTCTCCGGCATGGGCGGGGTGAGAGGTAAGTTTGATACCGGCTTTATCGGCCACAGCGTGAACCTGGGCTATTCAGGCGTGTACCGAAAAACCCGCGCGGCCTACACCATGTCGTCCAGTAAAACTGCCGTCGGGAATAACATCTACGACCCGTCTTATATCGACCTCAGCCGTTTTCCGACGGTCGCTTCCGGCAGCGATATGGACGATCCAACCCAGCGTAGCCGCACGATTACCGGCGGCGTGTCTCTTTCCGACACGCTCTCTGCGCTGGATGGTAAGGTCCTGTTGACCCTGGGGGCCCGTCGCCAGGAAGTGCGGGTTCGTAACTACAGCTATACCGGCGTCGAAGACACGAAGTCGCGCTTTGACGCTTTCAACGTTACGCCGGTTTATGGCCTGGTGGTGAAGCCGTGGGAGCCGGTTTCCTTCTATGCTAACCATATTGAAGCGCTACAGCCTGGCCCAACGGCAACGTCGAAAGCGACCAATGCCGGTAACGTCGTCGGTATCGTGCAGTCAAAGCAGAACGAAGTCGGTGTGAAGATGGACTTCGGCCGCGTGGGCGGGAGCATGGCGCTGTTTGAGGTCAAAAAGCCGGTGGGGATGATCGACAGCAACAACGTTTACGGCCTCTACGGTGAGCAGCGTAGCCGCGGTATGGAGCTGAACGTCTTTGGTGAGCCGATGTACGGCGTACGTCTGCTGGGCAGTGCACTGTGGCTTGAGCCTGAAATGGTTAAGACCAGCGGCGGAACCTATGACGGTAACGACGCTATCGGTGTACCTCGCTACTCCTGGTCCGTAGGCGGTGAATGGGATCTGCCGTGGGTGCAGAACCTGACCGCGACCGGGACGCTTATCCGCACCGGCTCTCAGTATGTCAACGTGGACAACAGCCTGAAGCTCAACGGCTGGACGCGACTCGATCTCGGCGTGCGTTACAGCACGAAGGTAAACGACCAGACGCTGACCTGGCGTGCCAACGTGGAAAACGTGACCAACGAGAAATACTGGGCGTCCATCGACGACAGCGGCTCGTACATTACGCAAAGCGACCCACGTACCTTGAAACTTTCCATGACTGTTGATTTCTAATCCAATAACAAATGCCCCGTTAAGGCGGGGCTTTTTGTGGCTGATATCCGAACATGTTTAAAAGTTGAAATGTCCGGAAACGATAATAGTCATGTACGCGCCCCGTCTGACGAGAATAGACTACGGCAAAGTACAGTTGGAGAATGGTTAATGAGTGCACGCATACAGGTAGTCCAGGGGGATATCACACAGATTGAGGTTGATGTGATCGTCAACGCGGCAAACCCTTCGCTGATGGGCGGTGGGGGAGTGGACGGGGCGATTCATCGTGCCGCCGGACCTGCGCTGTTGGAAGCCTGTAAAGCGGTACGCCAGCTCCAGGGCGAATGCGCCCCTGGCCATGCGGTTATCACCGAAGCCGGAAACATTGCAGTAAAAGCGGTTATTCACGCCGTGGGGCCGGTATGGCACGGCGGAGAGCAGAACGAGGCTGAACTTCTGGAGCTTGCCTATCGCAACAGCCTGGATTTAGCCGCCGCTAATGGCTATCGCACTATTGCTTTCCCGGCGATAAGCACCGGGGTTTATGGCTTCCCGAAGGCACAGGCGGCGCGCATAGCCTGGGATACCGTCTATAAATATATCGGCCTACGCCCGCTGCCGGAAAGCGTGGTGTTTGTCTGCTTTGATGATGAAAACACGCAGATTTATCAGCAGATTGCAGCCGGTTGTCATAAATAAATCATCAAGCCTTCATAAATTTTCAATCCAGGAAGGCTACGCTTCTCAGCGCGGAGATAGTAAAAGGCCGGAATCGATCACCCGGCCTGCTGTGTATTACCCGGCAAATGATTGCGGCGCAACGGCCTTCTGTTTCGGCTTGCCGGAAAACAGGAAGCGAAGAAGCGGAATGCGTAAATGAAGCTCATAGAGCAGCAGCGCAATGCCGACAACAAACACCAGTCCGCTAAAGAAGCCCAAAATATTGGACGTAATGTGTGGCGTAATAAATGCGCCAAAGAACAGCGTTAGCGGATGGTGCACCAGATAAATAAACAGCGATGCATTGACGAAATAGGTTACCCGTGCTGATTTAAAATTCAGCATCTTGTAGCCCAGCGAGAACACCACATTGACCATCCATAGCCCCATAAGCATGGTGATCACGCTTTCCGTTTCGTACATCCAGGCGTCACCGCTGCCGTAGCGCTGGTTTAACAAATATGCGGCAAAGGCGCATGTTGCGCCCACCATGCTCCAGCGCGAAGGCGTAGTAAACAGTATCTTCAGCGACTCGCGTTTGAAGGTGAGCGCCCCGAGCATAAAGAACGGCAAATAGAACAGCGTTTGCATCACAACGAAATTAAACAGCCCATCGCTTAATAAAGGCGCGTGGATAATAAAAATCATTCGCCGTACAGCGGCATATAAAATGCCAAAGCCTAAGAACAGAATTGAGAGTTTTCCCAGCGTAATTGGTGAATTATTATTCTTTTCGTTTCGAATTATAAAATCATTAATTTTTTGAAACAAAACCATGCCTAGCGTTGTTAATATCACCAGTACCAGCAAAAACCACAGGTGAGACACCAGTTCCCACACCAGCGTGTTGTATTTTTGGTAGCCGGTGAGCGTATGCCACAGGCCCGCTTTGTCGTTAATATATTGCAGCATCAGAAACTGAGGCAGCGTCAGCAGCGGAATGGCCGTCAGCATGGGAATGCCGACCCGCTCTACGCGTACTGTCCACCAGCGTTTTAGCGGGTAGCGCAGAAATAACATGTAGGAAAAATAACCAGAAATAACGAAGAACACCTGCATACGAAACGCGTGAATAAAATCATTAAATAGCGTCAGGCTTGCAGAAGGCATCGCGCTATTCACGTGCCAGTGGTGGCTCGAATAGATAAGCGAAATGTGGAACGGGATGCCCAGTAGCATCAACCATGCCCGGATAGAATCCAGGAAAAACTCACGTTGTTGCGGTGCGTTACTCATAATACTCCAGACATTTTCAGACTATTCGTCTTATCCTTAAGACCCTATCCTATCAGGCTAAAAGTCCAGTTCAGTCTACATATTCGTGGCAACCCTACACTAAGCGTGTCATCCTGTCGCCAGGGTGAACTCTTAAAGCGTAAGCAGTTGTCTTTATTTTGCTTAAACCCTGAGCCAGTACGCTGAACAAAGCGGTGATTTGGTTGTCGGAAAGCAAAAGTTTCCATTAAAATGGATAGATTGATTTAAGCACACAAAGGGGGATGTGCTGGTTAATATGAAACATAAAGCAAATATGATGAAAGTGCGCTGGTTAGGCGCGGCCGTAATGTTGTCCCTTTATACCACCTCGGTTTGGGCCTTCACTATCGACGACGTCGCAAAACAGGCGAAAACCTTAGCGGGTAAGAGCTATGAAGCTCCGAAAAGCAACCTGCCTTCGCAATTCCGCGACATGAAATACGCGGACTACCAGCAGATCCAGTTCAATCATGACAAAGCTTACTGGAACAACATTAAGACCCCATTCAAGCTCGAATTCTACCACCAGGGGATGTACTTCGATTCGCCGGTGGCGATCAATGAAGTGACCGCTACCGCGGTGCACAAGATCAAATACAGCCCGGACTATTTTAACTTCGGTGATGTAAAGCACGATAAAGACACCGTAAAAGATCTCGGTTTTGCCGGATTCAAAGTGCTCTATCCGATCAATAGCAAAGATAAGAACGATGAAATTGTCAGCATGCTCGGAGCGAGTTATTTCCGCGTAATTGGCGCTGGCCAGGTTTATGGCCTGTCTGCCCGTGGGCTGGCCATTGATACCGCTTTACCGTCAGGTGAAGAGTTCCCGCGCTTCCGTGAATACTGGATTGAACGTCCGAAACCAACGGATAAAACGTTAACCTTGTACGCATTGCTTGATTCCCCACGAGCGACCGGTGCTTACCGTTTTGTTATCACCCCTGGGCGTGACACCGTGGTGAACGTGCAGTCTAAAGTCTATCTGCGCGATAAAGTCGGCAAGCTGGGTGTGGCACCGCTAACCAGTATGTTCCTGTTTGGGCCAAACCAGCCGTCCCCAACCACTAACTTCCGCCCGGAGCTGCATGACTCCAATGGTCTGTCTATTCACGCAGGTAACGGTGAATGGATCTGGCGTCCGCTGAACAACCCGAAACACCTTGCCGTAAGCTCGTACGCAACGGAAAACCCGGTTGGTTTTGGCCTGCTGCAGCGTGGCCGTCAGTTCTCTCGCTTTGAAGATTTAGACGATCGTTACGATCAGCGTCCGAGCGCGTGGGTTGCCCCGGTCGGGGATTGGGGTAAGGGCCGTGTAGAACTGGTTGAAATCCCAACGAACGATGAAACTAACGACAACATCGTCGCCTACTGGACGCCGGATCAACTGCCGGATCCTGGTAAAGAGATGAACTTTAAGTACACCATCACCTTTAGCCGCGATGAAGATAAAATGCATGCGCCGGATAACGCGTATGTTCTGCAAACCCGCCGTTCAACCGGTGACGTTAAGCAGTCTAACCTGATCCGTCAGCCGGACGGTACCATTGCGTTTGTGGTGGACTTTACCGGTGCGGAAATGAAAAAACTGCCGACCGATACCCCGGTTACCGCGCAGACCAGCATTGGCGATAACGGTGAAATAGTCGATAGCCAGGTGCGTTATAACCCGGTCACAAAAGGCTGGCGTTTAACGCTGCGCGTGAAGCTGAAGGACGAGAAGAAGACGACGGATATGCGTGCTGCGCTGGTCAACGGCGATCGGACACTGAGTGAAACCTGGAGCTATCAGCTGCCTGCCAATGAATAAGTCTACTGAATTCTTGCCCGATTACATTGAGGCACTTCCGCTTTCTGCTGAGCAGAAGGCGGGTCTTCCTGCATCCGATCTTCAGGCGGTGCATGAGGCGCTAGACGCGCAGCAGCACCACTACGAACGAGCGGATGATTCTCCCCTTGCATCGGTAAAAGCTCGCCTCGAGGCGAGCTGGCCGGGTTCCCTCGACGGTGAGCAATTGATCGCCGATGAGGAAGGGCGCCCCCAGCTTCAGGCAATGCCGAAAGCGACGCGCGCTTCTATGTTCCCGGACCCATGGCGTACCAACCCGATTGGCCGTTTCTGGGACCGCCTGCTTGGCCGTGATACGAAGTCGAAATTTGCCTCAAAAGAAGAGGAAGCCTCCGAGCAGAAATGGCGTACTGTCGGCACTATCCGCCGCTACATTCTGCTGATCCTGACGCTGGCACAAACCGTGGTAGCAACCTGGTATATGAAGACGATTCTTCCGTATCAGGGTTGGGCGCTGATTAACCCAACAGACATGGGTGGCCAGGATTTGTGGGTCTCCTTTATGCAGCTGCTGCCGTATATTCTGCAAAGCGGCATCCTGATTCTGTTTGCGGTGCTTTTCTGCTGGGTTTCTGCCGGTTTCTGGACCGCGCTGATGGGCTTC
This sequence comes from Cedecea sp., assembly GCF_036500665.1. NCBI lineage: Bacteria > Pseudomonadati > Pseudomonadota > Gammaproteobacteria > Enterobacterales > Enterobacteriaceae > Cedecea > Cedecea sp. The sequence continues at coordinate 40,540 of NZ_DASYBS010000106.1, read as the reverse complement.
CTGCAGTTGCTGATGGGCAAAGACAAGTACAGCATTTCTGCGTCAACGGTAGGGGATGAGCCGATTAACCCGGAACACCGTACCGCGCTTATCATGCCGATTTGTAATGAAGACGTGGATCGCGTGTTTGCGGGTTTGAGGGCGACCTGGGAGTCCGTGAAGGCAACCGGGCAGCAGGCGCACTTTGACGTATATATTTTGAGCGACAGCTACAATCCGGATATCTGCGTCGCCGAGCAGAAAGCCTGGATGGAGCTTATCGCTGAAGTGCAGGGCGAGGGGCAAATCTTCTACCGCCGCCGCCGCCGCCGCGTGAAACGCAAAAGCGGTAACATCGATGATTTCTGCCGCCGCTGGGGTAACCAATACAGCTACATGGTGGTGCTGGACGCCGACTCCGTGATGAGCGGTGACTGTCTGACCAACCTTGTACGCCTGATGGAAGCTAACCCGAAGGCCGGTATTATCCAGTCTTCACCAAAAGCATCGGGTATGGACACGCTGTACGCGCGTTGCCAACAGTTTGCGACACGCGTATATGGGCCTCTGTTTACCGCAGGCTTGCACTTCTGGCAGCTGGGGGAATCCCACTACTGGGGCCATAACGCGATTATTCGCGTGAAGCCTTTCATTGAGCACTGTGCGCTGGCACCGCTGCCGGGTGAAGGTAACTTTGCTGGTTCGATTCTTTCCCACGACTTCGTAGAAGCGGCGCTGATGCGTCGTGCCGGCTGGGGCGTATGGATTGCCTACGATCTGCCTGGCTCATACGAAGAACTGCCGCCGAACCTGCTGGACGAGCTGAAACGCGACCGCCGCTGGTGCCAGGGTAACCTGATGAACTTCCGCCTGTTCCTGGTGAAAGGGATGCACCCGGTACACCGTGCGGTATTCCTGACGGGCGTGATGTCTTACCTGTCTGCGCCGCTGTGGTTTATGTTCCTGGCGCTGTCGACTGCGCTGCAGGTCGTGCATGCCCTGACCGAGCCGCAGTACTTCCTGCAGCCGCGGCAGCTGTTCCCGGTTTGGCCGCAGTGGCGTCCAGAGCTGGCGATCGCGCTGTTTGCCTCGACGATGGTTCTGCTGTTCCTGCCGAAGCTGCTGAGTATCATCCTTATTTGGTGCAAGGGCTCCAGGGAGTACGGCGGCTTCCTGCGCGTGACCTGCTCGCTGCTGCTTGAAGTGCTGTTCTCCGTGCTGCTGGCGCCGGTGCGTATGCTGTTCCACACCGTGTTTGTGGTCAGCGCGTTCCTCGGCTGGGAAGTGGTCTGGAACTCACCGCAGCGTGACGATGACTCCACGCCGTGGGGGGAAGCCTTCATGCGCCATGGCTCGCAGCTTCTGCTGGGCCTGGTGTGGGCGGTGGGAATGGCCTGGCTGGATCTGCGCTTCCTGTTCTGGCTGGCGCCGATTGTGTTCTCGCTGATCCTGTCGCCGTTCGTTTCCGTGCTGTCGAGCCGTGCTAGCCTTGGCCTGCGTACCAAGCGCTGGAAACTGTTCCTGATTCCGGAAGAGTATTCTCCGCCTCAGGTGCTGGTGGATACCGAGAACTATCTGGAGCTGAACCGCAGCCGCACGCTGGACGATGGCTTTATGCACGCGGTGTTTAACCCGTCGTTTAACGCCCTGAGCACGGCGATGGCAACGGCTCGTCACCGTAAGAGTCTGGTGCTGGAGATTGCCCGTGACCGTCACGTTGAGCAAGCGCTTAACGAAACGCCGGACAAACTCAACCGTGACCGCCGGCTGGTGCTGCTGAGCGACCCGATGACCATGTCGCGTCTGCATTACCGCGTGTGGGCGAATCCGGAGCGCTATTCCTCCTGGGTTGATAGCTACAAAAAGCTTCAGCTTAACCCGCTGGCGCTGACGACAAAGTAAGCCGCAGCTAAGTGACAATGCCGACCTCAGGGTCGGCATTTAAGACGGCTGACAAACCCTTGGCGAGAGAAAAAATACCCAACGGCTCGTTAATAAAAACAGGAAAATCAATTTATTGATTTTCGGCTGATAACCACAAAGAGGGAAAAACCACGTTTTTCCCTCTTTGTCAGCAACCGCCAATGCCGACCTTCGGGTCGGCATTTTTTTGCCTTTTATCCGGCGATGGTTATACTCAGCGCTTCCTAAACAGGAGAGCGTGCGTGGGTAAAATAATTGCGGTGCTGGTGATGGCCTTGCTGCTAAGCGGCTGCGGCAGCATTATTAGCAGAACGGTGCCGGGGCAGGGACACGGTAACCAGTACTACCCAGGCGTGCGCTGGGACGTACGCGAAGGTGCATGGCGATATATCACCGTGCTTGACCTGCCGTTTTCGCTGATCTTCGACACCCTGCTGCTGCCGATTGACGCCAGCCACGGGCCCTATGAATAGCGGCTAGCGCTCATCCCACTCGTCAGCTGCCGCCTGGCCCTCTTCGGTGTCCAGCGGCGGCTCGAGCTGAAACTCACCTTCGTCCCACTCGTGTAGCGTGTTCTCTTCCAGCCACTCCTGGCGCAGCTCAATCTCGTCAAAATCGCCGTCAAACACGCTTTGTGCGGCTTCACCGCTTAGCATCGGCAGGCATTCACCTTCCTCGCTGTCGTCGGTAAAGAACTCGGCCTGCCACATGATGTCACCATCCTGCAAAACGTACTTCTGGAAATTGAACTGCTCGACGCTGGCGCTCTCTTCATCCACGCTTGGGTTTTCGGCAAGATACTGCTCCCGTGCGGCATCAATGGCTTCTTCCAGGGTTGCATACATGCTCATGGGCATCTCCTTGTGGCAAAGGTCAGGGAGCGGCTGCTCCGTTACGATTTCCAGTTAATTGTTGACGCTGTTGGCAAAGATGCAAGTCTGAGATTTACTCTCCAGGGATTCGCACTCGTTCGGCGGGTTGGCGCAGCGTCATCCACGAGTACAGGGCGTTAAACAGCACGACGCTGGCGGTGACCAGGAACACGGTACGGAAGCCGTAGCTCGCGGAAACGGCAGCCCCGAGCAGCGGGCCGGTGACGTTGCCGATATCACGGAAAGATTGGTTATAGCTAAATATACGGCCTGCAATCTGATTCGAAGAGTTGTAGACCAGGAGCGTTTGCACGGCGGGTAACAGCGCGCCGTCCGCAGCCCCTAACAAGAAACGTAAAATGCCAAGCTGCCAGGTATTCTGCACCAGCGACATGGGGATAAGCAGCAGGACGGAGATAACCAGCGCGCCGATAAGGATCTTCTCCGGCCCGATACGATCCCCAAGCTTGCCCAGCCGTGGGGCGCCGATCAACGCCGCGACGCCAGGCACGGATGCAATCATTCCGCTAATAAACGCCAGGTTGCTGACGTTACCGGCCAGATCGCGCACGTAGAGCGTTAAAATCGGCGCGATAGAGCCGGTCGCCACCTGAATAATCATTGTGGTGATAAACAGGCTCAGCACCAGGCGCGGATTTTTCAATGAGGTCAGTACCTGGCGGGCGTGCAGTAGGTCCTTTTTGGATACCGGCGTGAACGACTCGCGAATGAAGAACAGCGTCATCACAAAGCAGAGAAACAGCACCAATGAGGTGATAAAGAATACCGAGCGCAGCCCGTAGGAGTCCGCCATCAGGCCACCGATGAGCGGGCCAAGCAGCGCGCCGCTGACCGCGCCCGTTGAAAGTGTGCCGAGCGCCCAGCCGCTTTTATGGCGCGGGATCTGGGTGGCTATCAGCGCGTTAGCGTTAGGCACAAACCCGCCAAGCAGGCCGAGCAGGGCCCGTAGCGCCAGGAATTGCCAGATATTTTGCGCCAGCCCCATAAACAGCATGACGATAGACATCCCGAGCGCGGAACGCAGCAGCATCAGTTTTCGACCCTTACGGTCGGCAAGTCCGCCCCAGAAAGGCGAAGCCACGGCGGAAAACAGGAAGGTAATGCTGAAGACCAGCCCGGACCACATGTTCAGCTGGCTGTGGCCGGTGACCCCGAGTTGCTCAACGTAAAGCGGAAGGAACGGCATCACCAGGCTGAAGGCCGCGCCGGTCAGGAAGCAGCCAACCCAGACGACGGCCAGATTACGCTTCCAGTTGATAGTGCTGTCAGGGGGAGTCATACCGCTCCGAAGTTGCCAGTGCCAAAAAGAGAGGGAATTATTACTCTGCTAATTATGCGCCTGTTGGCATTGGGCTGGCAAATCGAAGGGCTTTTTCGATCAAACGCACGGTAATAAAAAGCCGCCTGTTACGGCGGCTATTGCGCGATTATTGGTAGCGGTCGGGCATCCCTTCCGGGCGGGTCTTAAAGCGGCGGTGTAGCCACATATACTGTTCTGGCGCCATCAGAATGCACTTCTCAACGATTTTGTTCATCCAGCGGGCGGTTTCTGCCGGGCTTTCAAGCGGCGGGTTCAGCTCAGGCTGGATAATCGTCAGCTCGTAGCCTTTGCCGTTTGGCAGTCGGCGCGGCACAAACGGCACGGCGCATGCCCCGGAGAGCTTGGCGAGCGTGTAGGTTCCCGTGGTCGTGGCGGCTTGTTCAACGGCGAAGAACGGCACGAATTCGCTGCCACGAGGGCCGTAGTCGTGATCGGGTGCATACCAGATGATGTCGCCATTTTTCAGGGCGCGGATCATGCCTTTCAGATCTCTACGGTCAATCATGCTCTTATTGGAACGCATCCGCCCCCAGGTTTGCAGCCAGTCCAGCAGAGGGTTGTCATTTGGGCGATACACGCCGATACCTGGGGTTTTAATGCCGAAAATACGGGCACCCAGCTCCAGCGTCAGGAAGTGAATACCAATCAGCAAAATACCCTGGCCGGTTTTCTCGATGCCTTTAACGATATCGACGCCTTTGTAGTGGCACCATTTGTTGATGCGCTCGGTAGACCAGAACCAGGCCATGCCGGTTTCAATCAACCCCATGCCGACGGACTCAAAGTTGGCCACCACCATGCGTTCGCGTTTTTCCGCACTCATGTCCGGGAAGCAGAGTTCAAGGTTGCGGTAGGCTATTTGCGCACGGCGCTTCATCAGGCGTTTTGCCAGCCGGCCCAGACCACAGCCAATACGATATAGCACCGGGTACGGGAGCTGAACCAGCAGGTATAAAAAGCCAATGCCCAGCCAGGTGGGCCAGTATCGCGGGTGCAATAATGCACGGGAGAATTGCGGTAAGTTCGTCATGTAAAACCTTTGTGACGGCAATTGCCGGATCTTCTAATCATTCCATTGTGACATTTTTTGGCGCACAGCCAAAATAAGCGCTGGCAGAGTGCCTGATATTTCACCGATTGTTGCCGTTTCTATCGATGAGTGAGCAAAATGTAGCGTAAAACGTGGGGATGTAAATAACCGTTATTTGCTTTATGATGCAGCCCACTTTTTTCCAACGATTGCGAGCGAACACCATGCCAGTGTTACACAACCGCGTATCGAATGAGGAGCTGCGCGCGCGCATGCTTGCCGAAACCGAGCCGCGCACGACTATCTCATTCTACAAATACTTCACTATTGAACAGCCGCAGGCCACGCGTGATGCACTTTATCAGCTGTTTTTGAGCCTCAAAGTGTTTGGCCGTGTCTATTTGGCCCATGAAGGGATCAACGCGCAGATAAGCGTCCCGGAAAGCCGGGTTGATGCCTTCCGCGAAGCGCTTTATGCCTTCCACCCGGCATTCAATAATTTGCGCCTGAATATTGCACTTGAGGATGACGGGAAATCCTTCTGGGTGCTGCGCATGAAGGTGCGTGACCGCATCGTCGCCGACGGCATTGATGATCCAACATTTGACGCAAGTGACGTAGGCGAGTACCTGAAAGCGGCGGAAGTGAACGCCATGCTCGACGATCCGAGCGCGCTTTTCATTGATATGCGTAACCACTACGAATATGAAGTCGGGCATTTTGAGGATGCTCTCGAGATCCCGGCCGACACCTTCCGCGAACAGCTGCCGAAAGCCGTTGATATGATGCAGGATGACAAAGACAAGAAAATTGTCATGTACTGCACCGGCGGGATCCGCTGCGAAAAAGCCAGTGCATGGATGCGGCATAACGGCTTTAAAAACGTTTACCACATTGAAGGCGGGATCATTGAGTATGCGCGTCGTGCGCGTGAGCAAGGCTTGCCGGTGCGCTTTGTCGGGAAAAACTTTGTCTTCGATGAGCGAATGGGGGAGCGTATTTCTGAAGATGTGATTGCCCACTGCCACCAGTGCGGTACGCCGTGCGATAGCCACACCAATTGCAAAAATGACGGCTGCCACCTGCTGTTTATTCAGTGCCCGAGCTGCGCGGAGACATTTTCCGGCTGCTGCAGTGAAGTGTGTCGCGATGAGCTGGCACTGTCGCCTGAAGAGCAGCGCCGACGCCGTGCGGGTCGTGAAAACGGCAATAAGATCTTTAATAAGTCTCGCGGGATGCTGAACACCACGCTGGGTATTCCTGATCCCGAGAAATAATAAATATCCCCCGGTTCGCCGGGGGAATAGTTTTTTACTGGCGTACACCTTCAACAGAGATAATCAGATCAACGTCCTGGGAAGCCGGGCCTAGATCCTGAGTGATGTTGAAGTCTTTCAGCTTTATTTTTCCTTCCGCTTCAAACCCCGCGCGTACGCCGCCCCACGGGTCATCGCCCTGACCAATCAGCTTAGCTGCCAGCGTGACCGGTTTGGTGACGCCGTTCAGCGTCAAATTGCCGGTAATATCCAGCTTCTCGCCGTCTTTTTTCACTTCCGTTGAGGTGAAAGTTGCCTGAGGGAATTTCCCCACATTGAGGAACTCGGCGCTGCGCAGGTGTTTATCACGCTCGGCGTGATTAGTATCAACGCTGGTGGTGTTGATGGTGACGTTGACTTTATCCGCCGCAGGATTTTGCTCGTCGAAGGTAAAGCTGCCGTCAAAATCACGGAAGGTGCCGTACAGCCAGCTATAGCCGAGATGCTGAATACGGAAGTTCACAAACGCGTGCTGACCCTGTTTATCAATTTTATAGTCAGCGGCGACGGCGGAGCCGGCGGTGAATAACAGAGCGCTTAAGGTGGCTCCCAGCAGGATTTTCTTCATTGTCTTACTCTCCATAGTTAACGGGATGCTTTCCCCAGCATGCGCTTGAGGGTGGCATCCTTATCTAGAAAATGGTGCTTCAGGGCGGCAAGGGCGTGAAGCAGGGAAATGATGACGACGGACCAGGCAAGCCAAAGGTGTGCCGTACCGGCGAGGTCGGCCTGAACACCAAAGTCCGTCAGCGTAGCGGGCACATCGAACCAGCCAAAGACGCTAACTGGTTTACCATCAGCCGTTGAAATCAGATACCCGCTCAGCAAAATGGCGAACAATAATGCGTACAGCAAAATATGAGCGACAAGCGCACTGATTCGCGTCAGGCGTGAATAGCTTTTTAGCGGCGGAGGCGGCGGGGAAATAAAGCGCCAGAGAATACGAATCACCAGCCCAAGCATTAACAATATGCCGATGCTTTTATGTATTTCCGGGGCCTTATGGTACCAGACGTCGTAATAACTTAGCGTTACCATCCACAGTCCGAGCGCAAACATGCCATAAACCGTGGCGGCGATCAGCCAGTGAAGCAGAACCGAAAGGTGTCCATAGCGTTCGGGTGAGTTTCGCCATTGCATATTTATGCGTCCATGTGTTTTCTGAAGAAAATAAAACATAGGTGTTCTGTTAACGACAGATCAACATAAATATTCTCATTTCGATATATATTTATTGTATGTCTGTTTTTTTGAATAACACTTGCGGAATGCGTTCAATAGAGTCGAATGAATATAATTGTTTTGATTGGGAAAGATATTGATTGGCGGTTAATTATTTGTCGTGAAACTATATTTAATTAATTTTGCGTCAATATTTGTCAACATAACGTGTATGTGAATAATCAAAAGAAATAAATATAAGCCAGATCCAGTAGCGCAAGCATCGCCCAAAGAACAAGGTAAAGAATAAAATGTTCGCGGATATTATGGGTCAAAAATTGAATAAAACGGATCATGGTGTTCCCCTGAGTAAAGTGGCGGAGGCGTCCGCCACGGGGGATGTTACGCTGTTTTGAAACGTGAAAGTGCGAACGGAGTTAAATCAAACGCCGGTTTTTGACCCAGAGCAAACTGGCAGGCAATTTCACCCAATACCGAGGCGAATTTAAAGCCGTGCCCGCTTAGGCCGGTGATGACCAGGGTGTTGTCATGGCCGGGCAGCGTATCGATGATGAAGTCTTCATCGGGCGAGTTGTCGTAGGTACAGGCTTTACCATGCAGGCAGCAGCCGATACCGGGTAAAAACTCACGCAGGAAAGGAAACACTTCAGACCCGTCGCTGGCGATGCTGCCAAAAGGTTTACGTTGCTCGGGCGAGTCAATCCGCTGCCCGCCATTGTGCTTACCCAGTTTCAGCTCGTTATCTTCGGCCGGGAAGCCGTAATACTGGTCGCCATTTGGCGTTTCTGCGGTAAACGCCGGGAATTTGTTGTTCTCGCTGTAGCGACCATCGGCCTGGTGCCAGGCAAAGATTTTGCGAACCGACGCGATCGGCAGGTCTGGCAGCAGTTTGGTGACCCAGGTGCCCGCGCTGACCAGCAGCTTGCTCCCGTGATATTCACCTTCTTCGGTCACGACCGTTACGCCTTCGTCATCGTGGCGGACCGCCGTCACATTGCAGTTAAAAAGCTGGGCGCTGCCACCTTGTTTAGCAAGGTTGATGTAGGTCTCGATGGCAAGTTCACTTTTCAATACACCTGAGTCCGTCTCAAACAAGCCGACGTAGTTTTCAGGCACCGCAATCTCCGGCCAGCGTGTGGCAATGGCGGCGGCGTCCAGCGTTTCAACCGGCAGGGAAAATTTCTCGGCGCTGGAGGCGACATTACGAATAAACGGAGAATCGGCCGGGCCAAGATTGATTACCCCGGTACGATGAAACAGTTTTTCACCGCTGGTTTCAGCCAGCGCATCCCAGAGTTTCTGGGCACGCAGCACCAGTGGGACATATTTTTCACCTTCGCCATACGCATGGCGCATCAGGCGGGTATCGCCGTGGTGGCTGCCCCGGTCGTGCGGCGGGTGGCCGCTGTCAATCATCAGTACCTTCAGGCCTGAATGTGTTGCATAGCAGCCTGCAGCGGCACCGACGGAACCGCTGCCGACAATGATGAGGTCGTAGTTCATAAGCTTTTCTCTGTGGAAAATTATCTATAGCAGGGTAATTAATTCACCCGAGCGATGCAATTAACGGTGAAGTTTAAAATAAAAAAGGCACCCCGCTGGGTGCCTGTGGCTTTTGTTAAGCATGAGTCGTCAATGCTTTCGATAATCGCTTTCCTGGTAATCACTGGATTCAATTTTGGCGATGCCGGCTTCGAGAATAGAAATAAATTGCCGGGCGACATCGGTGGTCAGCCAGAGCGTCTGGCCGATCTCGGTTTCATCGTGCTTCTGATTATTGGATGTCAGGTAGTGCAGGCGCAGCATCATGGCGTCGTAGCTGTCGACGGTGCTGATGTCCCATCCGACGAGGGGATGAGTCTGAATAACATCACTATTTTTTTCCATCATAACCCCTTTTATACGTGTTTAAAGACAACGGCTAGCGAGGTTCATGCGTGATTTATCGTGAAGCGAGTTAAGTATATCAATAATGAGCAGATAACGGGGATGAAATAAATACTCAGCAACACTTTTTTTGCATTTTTGTGTTCGGTTGAGCAATAAAGCGGCAGGTTATTCTGATTTGTCTGAGAGAAAAGGGAAAATAAACAGCGGTAGTTTAAAAATTAAGCAAAACAAGGTGCGTAAATAAAAAAACCGGATGGCGACACCCGGCAAAAAAGTACCAACATAATTGAGGGTATTAGTCGGCAGAGAACCAATCGTCAGCGCTTTCCCAGGTTTCCTGGAGGATCTCGCTGATTCGCGTTTTATCTTCTTTAGCACCGCCCAGCACGGACAGGTTGTTGCCGGAGGCATAACGCACCTGAACGTCGCTGCTGGTGTCGGGAAAATGTTGATTGATACGGCGGGAAAGCTCACTGGCAAGGGCGTCGATAGCCCCGGGCGGCAACGGTGTGGTTTTGGCTATAGTCACTTCAATACGCATAACGACCCCCTGTATAATATACTGGATATTTATACAGGCTAACTTTCCAGTAAGCAACAGGGGGCGTTGAAATATTTAGCCTTTAACCGACCAGGCGACGTCCTCTCCGGCAAGGAACGGGACGATGCTGTCGTCACCGGCTTCAATCAGCTCCGGCATTGTCTCGGCAACGCGTACCAGCTCGATACTGTCTTCATTCACCGGCAGGCCGTAGAAACGCGGGCCGTTCAGCGAGGTGAAAGCTTCGAAGTGCTGCAGAGCGGTCATCTCCTCAAACACCGTGGCATACGCACCCAGCGCAGAAGGTGCATTGAAACAGCCTGCACAGCCGCAGCTTGCCTCTTTGCGATGGCGAGAGTGAGGCGCCGAGTCGGTACCGAGGAATACGCGGTCACAGCCGCTGGCTACGAGCTCGCGCAGGGCGTCCTGATGAACGCTACGCTTCAGAATCGGCAGGCAGTAAAGATGCGGGCGAATGCCACCAACCAGCATGTGGTTGCGGTTAAACATCAGATGCTGAGGTGTGATTGTTGCGCCAATCAGCGAGTTGCCTTCCTTCACGTACTGGGCCGCATCTTTAGTGGTGATGTGTTCAAACACCACCTTCAGTTCCGGCAGCTGGCGGCGTAGCGGTTCCATCACGGTTTCTATGAAACGTGCTTCACGATCGAAAATATCGATGTCGGCATGGGTGACTTCGCCGTGCACCAGCAGCGGCATGCCAATTTTTTGCATGCGTTCAAGCACCGGCATGATAGCGGCGGTGCTGGTGACGCCGTGGGTAGAGTTGGTTGTGGCATTGGCAGGGTAAAGCTTGGCGGCGGTAAACACGCCTTCATTAAAACCGCGCTCTATTTCGTTAGGGTCAAGCGTGTCGGTCAGGTAGCAGGTCATTAGCGGTTCAAAATTTTGCCCGGCCGGCACGGCATCAAGAATGCGCTGACGGTAGGCAATCGCCGCTTCCACGGTGGTGACAGGAGGCACAAGATTGGGCATCACAATCGCACGGCCATACGTCTGGCTGGTGTAAGGCACCACGGTTTTCAGCATCTCACCATCGCGAAGGTGAATATGCCAGTCATCTGGGCGGCGGATTTTTAATACCTGAGGTAATGCAGTCATGAATGTGCTCCGGCGTGAGAGGGAAAATCAGTCATCAAGGGCTGGTTTTATGCCGGGCACTAAGGATAAGGGGAAACGTTATCGTTTGCACCACTTATGTTGCACAAACGCCTCGGGGCAGCAAAGCGGCCCCGAGGGTTAACCGGTTAGTCGGTTAAAGGAATGATGATTTCACCAGGCTTAACCTCAATGCCTTTGGCATACTTCTTCGCCAACGACTCGCCTTTGCTGCGGTCTTCACTCAGGACATAGGCAGGCTGTTGATTGAAGTAGCTGCGCAGCGACTGGTTCAGGTAGGGAACGATAGTTTGCAACACGGTCTGCATTTTTTGCGGCTCGACCTGAGCATCAACCACCTCCATCTCCTGCAGGTAGATAGCGCCTTGCTCTTTATTGAACACCGGCAGCGCTTTCAACTTCAGTTTTAAGGTGGCTTTTTGATTACCGAATAGTGACGTCATGTCGAGGTTGGCATCGCCGGTTAGCGTGACTTTATTCGGTTCTTCCCGGCCAATCTGGCTGGCTAAATTGGTTAACACGACATGCGCGTCGGCGACGCCGGGCAGGCCAATATCTTTTGAGAAGTTATTGTGTTTTTCCAGCGACTGGTTGATCTCCTGTTCGCTCACGCTGTACTGCGTTAGCTGGTTGCATCCTGATAGCAGGCCGCCAAGCATCAATGCGGCGGCAAAAACAATCTTCTTCATAGGCTTCCTCAAAATAGCGGCTCAAATGCCGTGCCTTACGTTGATCAGCATAATGCGGCACGGCGCCTGCGGCTACAGGAAAAGGATGAAAGGTGTGGTTTACCCCGGGCCGCCGGGTTCAAACATCGTTGGCTCCACGGGTTTGAGGCTGAACTGCCACCAGAGTGCGGCAAGGGTAATACAACCGATAATACCCAGCATCGCCCACGGGAGCTCGGGCTGTTGAAGCGCTTTACCTGCGTCAAACAGCCAGCCACCACCGGTATAGCCGAGCGCGCCACCCAGCGACAGCCCTAAACGGCTGAACCCCATGTAACTCCCGCGTGCGCGAGCATCGGCAAGCGAGGCGCTCAGCGTTTCCCTGGCCGGTTCGGCAATAATCGAGCCAATGTAAAAGGTACAAATCAGGGCAAAAAGCTGCTGTAAGGTTGACGCAAGGCCGACAGGCATCAGGCTCACCGTCATTAAAATCAGCCCCGCCATTAAACGCTGCTCAAGGCGGAAACGTTTTTCGCTCCAGCGGGCAATGGGGTACAGCAACGTGAGCGAAAGCGCCGCCTCAATGGCGTACATCCACTTCACTGCCGATGCGGTACCGGCGATGTCGTTCACCATCAGCGGCAGCATCAGCATCACCTGGACGGCCAGCATGTAGTAACCGGTCAGCGTCAAAACATAGGTTATAAAGCGCTTATCACGGAGCACGCGCCCCATACCTTCACGCATCGGCGTACGAATAGTCGAAAGCTTATAGGCGGGAAGCAGCCAGGCGTTAAGTGCCGCACACAGAACGAACATCACTGCCCCTACGGCACACACCAGGCGGAAATCATACTGCAGCAGCCAGCTGCCCAGAAGGGCACCGATAACCGCCCCGGCGCTGTCCTGCATCATGAGCAGTGAGAAAAATCGTCCGCGGTGCTGAGGGCGTACCAGCTTGACGACCAGCGCCGAGCGGGGAGGATCAAACAGCGTACCGCCGATGGCTGAGAGCAGGCAGGAGAGCCACAGCATCCACGGTTCGGTGGCGATGCCCATGGTGGCAAAACCGGCAGCGCGCAGCAGCATACCGGTGACAATCATCGGCTTGGCACCGAGTCTGTCGGCAATTGCACCGCCGAAAATCCCCAGCCCTTGCTGAATAAACTGACGCAGACCCAGGGCAATGCCGACCATCAATGCGGCCCAGCCCAGCTGGTCAACGAAGCGAATGGAAATCAAAGGGAAGACAACGAAAAAGCCCAATACCACTAACATGTTATCAAGCAGCAGGAAATATTTACCCAGGCTCCTTGCCTGCGCCACCCGCGACATCTCCCCTCCAGGGAACTTCATTAAACGCGACAAGTACTTATTCTCGCCTGCTGCCCGGGCTTTTGACACACGGCGCAGGACAATATTTTTTTATCGTTCAACGAGTTTGATTCAAGGCTCTAATCGAAAAAAGTGATGTTGCTTCATGTTGTTGTTTTCACACGGCGGCCAGGCACAGGTATAGTAACAAGATGAGCCCCGTGAACCGGGATGAAGGAGTGGGATAAACATGTTTGGCTACCGCAATAATGCACCGAAAGTTCGCCTGGTGACCGACAGACTGGTGGTGCGTCTGGTTTATGAGCGAGATGCCTGGCGTATGGCGGATTACTACGCCGAAAATCGCCAATTTCTGAAACCCTGGGAACCCATTCGGGATGAAAGCTACTGCTACCCGTCAGGCTGGCAGGCAAGGCTTGGCATGATCAATGAAATGCACAAGCAGGGCAGTGCGTACTACTTTGTGCTACTCGATCCGGAAGAAAAAGAAGTCATCGGCGTGGCCAACTTTTCCAACGTCGTGCGCGGTTCGTTCCATGCTTGCTACCTCGGTTACTCCATCGCTGAAAAGTGGCAGGGGCAGGGGTTAATGCATGAGGCGCTGACCAGCGCTATTCGCTACATGCAACGTAGCCAGAATGTGCATCGCATTATGGCCAACTATATGCCGCACAATCAGCGAAGCGGCGACTTGCTGGCGCGTCTTGGCTTCGAAAAAGAAGGGTACGCAAAGGATTATTTGCTTATTGACGGCGTATGGCGGGACCACGTTCTGACCGCGCTTGTCAATAAAGACTGGACCCCAGGTCGTGGAGTTTAAAAATGAAATATCAGTTAACGGCGGTTGAAGCGCGCGTGATTGGCAGCCTGCTGGAAAAGCAAATCACGACGCCAGAGCAGTATCCCATGTCGGTCAACGGCGTAGTCACCGCCTGCAACCAGAAAACCAACCGTGAACCGGTGATGGAGCTGAAAGAGCACGACGTCCAGGACACGCTGGATACGCTGGTGAAAAATCATTATCTGCGCACCGTCAGCGGGTTTGGCAACCGCGTGACCAAATACGAACAGCGCTTTTGCAACTCAGAGTTTGGTCAGTTGAAACTGACGCCGGCAGAAGTAGCGGTTATCACCACATTACTGCTGCGTGGCGCACAAACGCCGGGTGAGCTGCGCAGCCGTGCCGGGAGAATGTTTGAGTTCACCGATATGGCGCAGGTAGAAGCTACGCTGGAAGGGCTCGCGGGTCGTGACGACGGGCCGTTTGTTGTACGTCTGCCGCGCGAGCCGGGTAAACGTGAAAGCCGTTATATGCATCTCTTTAGCGGTGAGGTTGATTTTTCTGCGATGACAGAGCAAAGCGTAATCCCGGTTTCAGACTCGCTCAATGCGAGAGTGGACGCGCTGGAGGCAGAAGTTGCCGAGCTTAAACAGCGGCTGGGTTCCCTGCTTGCGCATCTGGGAGACTAATGATGACTAAATTACGCATTGGCGTGGTGGGGCTGGGCGGTATAGCGCAGAAAGCCTGGCTGCCGGTTCTTGGCGCATCAAGCGACTGGTCGCTGGTTGGCGCATTTTCGCCAACCAAAGCGAAGGCGCTGCCGGTTTGTGAAACCTGGCGAATTCCCTATGTCGACTCGCTGAGTAACCTGGCGGCCCGGTGCGATGCCGTATTTGTTCATAGCGCCACCCGCTCGCACTTTGCGGTGGTGAATGCGCTGCTCAACGCTGGCGTTAACGTCTGCGTGGATAAACCCTTAGCGGAAAATCTGGCCGATGCCGAGAGGCTGGTGGAGCTTGCGGAGCGAAAAAAACGCACCCTGATGGTCGGGTTCAACCGTCGTTTTGCGCCGCGCTACCAGCAGCTAAAGGCAAAACTCTCCACCGGAGCGTCCCTGCGCATGGATAAACATCGCAGCGATAGCGTTGGCCCTAACGATCTGCGCTTTACGCTGCTCGATGATTACCTTCACGTGGTGGATACGGCGCTGTGGCTTGGCGGCGGTTCCGCCCAGCTGCAAAGCGGTACGCTGCACACCAACGAGCTGGGGCAGATGCTGTATGCCGAGCACCATTTCAGCCAGGGCAACCTGACCGTAACGACCAGCATGCATCGTCGGGCCGGAAGCCAGCGTGAGTGGGTTCAGGCGGTGACCGACGGCGGGCTTTATGAAGTGACCGACATGCGTCAGTGGCGTGAAGAGTGCGGAGCAGGGGTGATAGAGCAGCCGATTCCCGGCTGGCAAACAACGCTGGAACAGCGCGGCTTTGCAGGCTGCGCTCGTCACTTTATCGACTGCGTGGCGAATCAGACGGTTCCTGAAACGTCCGGTGAACAGGCTCTGCTGGCGCAGCGCGTCGTGGAGAAGCTCTGGCGCGAGGCGATCATTGAATAAGCTGTAACAGATCACGGTAGCAATTCGGCGCGGTATCGGTAGACTATGCCGACTTGTCATCATCCATGAACGCCTGCATTGCAGGCGTTCATGTTTGTGGAATAACAGAATAAATGAACCTATTAAAATCGCTGGCGGCCGTCAGCTCGATGACCATGTTTTCCCGCGTGCTTGGCTTTGCGCGCGACGCTATTGTGGCGAGGGTATTTGGGGCAGGAATGGCGACGGACGCCTTCTTCGTGGCGTTTAAGCTGCCGAACCTGCTTCGCCGTATATTTGCCGAGGGCGCTTTCTCCCAGGCTTTTGTACCGATTCTTGCTGAATACAAGAGTAAGCAGGGTGAAGATGCAACGCGCGTTTTTGTCTCCTATGTATCGGGGCTTTTGACCCTGGCACTGGCGCTGGTCACCGTACTCGGCATGCTCGCTGCACCATGGGTTATTCTGGTTACCGCGCCGGGCTTTGCCGACACTGCGGATAAATTTGCGCTGACCTCGAGTCTGCTGCGCATTACCTTCCCGTATATTTTGCTGATTTCGCTGGCGTCGCTGGTGGGGGCCATTCTTAATACCTGGAACCGTTTCTCGGTTCCGGCGTTTGCCCCGACGTTCCTCAATCTCAGTATGATTGGTTTTGCGCTGTTTGCCGCGCCGCACTTTAACCCGCCGATTCTGGCGTTGGCCTGGGCGGTGACGGTGGGCGGCGTTCTGCAGCTGGCCTATCAGCTGCCGCACCTGAAGAAAATCGGTATGCTGGTGCTACCGCGTATCAGCTTTAAAGATGCGGGCGCGATGCGGGTTATCAAGCAGATGGGGCCGGCTATTCTCGGCGTTTCCGTCAGCCAGATTTCGCTGATCATCAATACCATTTTTGCCTCTTTCCTGGTGTCCGGCTCGGTCTCCTGGATGTACTATGCTGACCGCCTGATGGAGTTCCCGTCCGGGGTGCTGGGCGTGGCGTTGGGCACCATTTTATTGCCGTCGCTGGCGAAGAGCTTTGCCACCGGCAACCACGATGAATACTCCCGCCTGATGGACTGGGGGCTGCGTCTCTGCTTCCTGCTGGCGCTGCCGAGCGCCGTAGCGCTGGGTATTCTGGCCAAACCGCTGACCGTTTCTTTGTTCCAGTACGGCAAGTTTTCTGCTTTTGATGCCCTGATGACCCAGCGTGCGCTGGTTGCGTACTCGGTCGGCCTGATGGGGCTTATCGTGGTGAAAGTGCTGGCGCCGGGTTTCTATTCCCGCCAGGACATTAAAACGCCGGTTAAGATAGCCATCGTGACGCTGATTTTGACGCAGCTAATGAACCTGGCGTTTATCGGCCCACTGAAACATGCCGGGCTTTCGCTGTCGATTGGTCTGGGCGCCTGCATTAACGCCTCGCTGCTTTACTGGCAGCTACGCAAGCAGGATATCTTCCAGCCGCAGGCAGGCTGGACGCCATTCCTGCTGCGCCTGGTGGCGGCGGTGCTGGTGATGTCTGCGGTGCTGGTTGGGCTGATGTACGTCATGCCGGCCTGGGACTTAGGTAATATGCCTTACCGATTGCTACGGCTGATGGCTGTTGTCGTTGCGGGCGTTGTCGCCTATTTTGCGACGCTGCTGCTGCTGGGCTTCAGGCTGAAAGATTTCGCCCGCCGCACGCTTTGATTTTTTTCTGGGTGGATGACGCTTTCGTCAGGCCGCCCTATTCTTTATATGTTGAAAGGTTAATTAGGTGACAGAGCGATGAGAGGAATAATCACAACCTGGTTCGAAGACAAGGGCTTCGGATTTATCAAAGATGAAAACGGCGAGAACCGTTACTTCCATGTGATTAAAGTCGCCAACCCGGAGCTTATCAAAAAGGATGCGTCGGTGACCTTCGAGCCGGGAACCAATAATAAAGGCCTGTCGGCCTTTGCTGTCAAGGTTGAGCCGGAGAGCAAGCATCTCTTTATTGCGGGAGAGCGTCTTAAAATCACCTCGATCAAATCTTTCGTGGTGTACAGCGAAGAGCAGCCTGCTGACGGCAAGATCGATAAAGAAAATGCGGTGCTGTCGGTTGGCCTGCTGATGAACAGCATTCGCCCGAAGGCAGAGAAAAAAGAGGGCGAAATGCGCACGGTGAAAAAACTGGCCGTGACCACATTCCAGGGCGAAACGCATCTCTTCTCAGAGGATGAGATTGATATTGAGGCTACGGTAAAAGTGTTGAAATCGCTGAAATAAACGATCTGCTGGTCAAGGAGAGCGTTGACCAGCAGTTTTCATCTGGTGGGAAAATCAGATAGTGATTTTTTTACCGCCGCGGTTCGCCTGCGACGTTGCCTGCCCGTCGGCACCATAGAAGTCCGGTGCCTGATGCGGTTTTAATACGGCAAGCGCCTGCTCATTACGGGCCATCTGGTCTTCAAGTAGCCAACCATTGTGCTGGTTAATATCCCGCAAATGCAGGGTTTTTTGCGTAATCGTCTGCCAGCGCTGGTTGACATCGATGCTGGTTACCGCTCCCGAATTTTGCTCAGCACGTCGCTGCTGTTCCAGGTAATCCAGGGTTGCCAGCAGCGAGCTTTTATCTTCAGTTATACGTTGCAGCGCATTGCTGTTTATCTGGCCTGCGGAAAGCTGCAGCTGTTCGGCATCCATCACCTCTTTCAGTGAATTCAGTACCGCGGTCATTTGGTCCAGCACTTCTAACAGACGACTCACCGTTATTTACTCGACAAATAGCTTTGGGCTTCCTGGATCAGCGCATCGGCGATCTTGCCGGTATCCATCTTCAGGTCACCGTTACGAATAGCCGTCTTCAGCGCTTCAACACGATCCATGTTGATATCGCTGGTTCCCGGCTGCATTAATTTAGCCTGCGCATCGCTTAATTTTACGCTGGTGCTGTTGGCGGTTGTCGATTTTTCCAGACGGCTTTTCAGCGCCTGTGGATCGCTGGTTTCACGCGGTTGTACGGTGCTTACCGGTTTCAGTGGCGACGTGCGATCAATGCTCATTGTTCTCTCCTCATCGAGGGGCTCGCGGCGTAAGAGCCAGTCAGTATTATTTATTGATAGTACTATCGGCAGTCGCCGCGGAATCTTTAAAAAGATTATAGATTAATCAGAATATTCCCATCAGCATCAACCGTCCCGCTTACCACCTGTCCTGAGGACATTCGAACGCGGGCATTTTGCGTGACCGCAGCGTTGTTCAGCGCCTTGCCTTCACCGTTGACGCTAAAGCCTTCGCCGGAGGCAATAACCTGAACCTGCTGGCCGGCTTTTACGCGCCAGGCCTGTCGAATCATCGACTGAATCACCGGCTGACCGGGCGCTATGTCCCGCAGCGTCACCGCATCGGTGGCCTGGCCGATATCCATCATAGTTCGTGGCGGAAGTTGGTCAAGGCGGCCGCTTTTTAGCTGCACGCTGGCCTCATCGATCCTTGCTCCGCGGGGTATTGCCCGGATGGCGACCACATAGTTACCCGTCGCAATCACCTGAACCTGGATAAACCGTTTGTCGCTGCCGCAGCGTGCCATCACGCTCACGCTTCCCCACAGTTTGGCATTTCCCGGCGTTGAAAATTCGGGCAGAGGGCAGGCAGGAAGCTGGGTTTCAGGGGTTTTCACCTTGACGCTGACGTCATCGCTGATCCCCGCCAGCCGCTGCTGGAAATACTGGGTCAGCGGTTGGTCGAGCGCACCCGCCAGGGCCAGTTGGCTTACCAGCAAACTTGCTACGCCGCTCCAGATTTTCAGGCTTCTCATCGCGCTTCTCCATTCTCAGGTTGCGGTGATTTTAACCGTGAGCCGTTTTGATCAAGGCGATAAATAGCGACGTATTTTGCGCTTATTCCACCCATCACGTACGCGTAAGGCGCTTTAAGCTTTCGGACGATTCCTAATTCTATGGACCATGGAGGAAGCATGCTCGATAAACTGGACGCCGCACTGCGATTTCAGCAAGAAGCGCTTAACTTGCGTGCCCAGCGTCAAGAGATTCTGGCTGCGAATATCGCCAATGCCGACACGCCGGGCTTTCAGGCGCGCGATATCGACTTTGCCAGTGAAATGAAAAAAGTGATGGAGCGCGGACGCGTTGAAGGTGGCGGCATGTCGCTTGCGCTGACTTCCTCGCGCCATATTCCGGCACAAACCCACTCCACTCCGTCGCTCGATCTCCTCTACCGCGTACCTGACCAGCCAGCAATGGACGGTAATACCGTTGATATGGACCGCGAACGTACGCAGTTTGCCGATAACAGCCTGGGTTACCAGACTAACCTCACGGTGATTGGCGGCCAAATCAAAAGCATGATGTCGGTGCTACAGGGATAATCGATGGCCTTACTCAATATTTTCGACATCGCCGGTTCGGCAATGACCGCCCAGTCCAAACGCATGAACGTCGCGGCGAGTAACCTCGCTAACGCCGACAGCGTCACCGGGCCTGACGGGCAGCCTTACCGCGCAAAACAGGTCGTTTTCCAGGTTGATGCTGCGCCTGGTGCTGCGACCGGTGGCGTTAAAGTGACTAACGTGGTGGAGAGCGATGCGCCGGACAAGCTGGTGTTCCAGCCGGGTAACCCGCTTGCAGACGCGCGTGGTTACGTGCGTATGCCTAACGTAGATGTTGTCGGGGAAATGGTGAACAGCATGTCCGCCTCCCGCAGCTACCAGGCAAACGTCGAAGTGCTCAATACCGTGAAGGGCATGATGATGAAAACGCTCACTCTCGGTCAGTAACAGGAGCCTATATGTCCATCGCAGTCAAAATGAACGATCCAACTAACAATGTTGATCCTACTGCAGGTGCGTCAAAAAACAGCCTGACGGGCAACAGCGCGGCGGACCTGCAGGGCAGCTTTTTGACCCTGCTGGTTGCGCAGTTAAAAAACCAGGATCCGACAAATCCAATGCAAAACAACGAACTGACAACGCAGCTTGCGCAAATCAGTACCGTTAGCGGCATTGAAAAACTGAACACTACGCTGGGCTCGGTCTCCGGCCAGCTCAACCAGAACCAGTCGCTGCAGGCGAGTGCCCTGATTGGCCATGGCGTCATGATCCCGGGCAACAAAGTGCTGGCGGGAACGGACTCAAAAACCAACACCATCAGCACCACGCCGTTTGGCGTTGAGCTGCAGCAGGCGGCGGATAAAGTCACCGCAACTATCTCCGATAAAGACGGCAAAGTGGTCCGCACCATTGAGATTGGCGGGCTCAGTGCCGGGGTACATACCTTCACCTGGGACGGCAGCGCCAATGACGGCACCAACGTACCCGACGGTTCTTATACTGTGGCAATTAATGCCACCAACGGCGGGACGCAGCTGGTGGCTCAGCCACTGAACTTCGCCATGGTGAACGGCGTCATTAACAGCAAAGACGGTGCCAAGCTGGATCTCGGAACCTACGGTTCCACGACCCTCGATGCAATCAGGCAAATTATTTAAGCCTATAACCTTAGCAGGAGTAAGACATGGCGTTTTCTCAAGCGGTCAGCGGCTTGAATGCTGCGGCCACCAACCTGGACGTGATTGGTAACAACATTGCCAACTCCGCCACCTACGGTTTTAAATCCGGCTCGGTTTCTTTTGCCGATATGTTTGCGGGCTCTAAAGTGGGCCTGGGCGTTAAAGTGGCGGGTGTGAC
The DNA here is from genome assembly GCF_036500665.1 of Cedecea sp. NCBI lineage: Bacteria > Pseudomonadati > Pseudomonadota > Gammaproteobacteria > Enterobacterales > Enterobacteriaceae > Cedecea > Cedecea sp. The sequence continues at coordinate 19,298 of NZ_DASYBS010000106.1, read as the reverse complement.
CCAGAACTTTAGCGACGGTACCACGACCGGTACCGGCCGTGGCCTGGACGTGGCTATCAGCCAGAACGGTTTCTTCCGCCTGGTGGATAGCTCTGGCTCCGTGTTCTATAGCCGTAACGGGCAGTTCAAGCTGGATGAAAACCGTAACCTGGTGAACATGCAGGGCCTGCAGTTAACCGGTTACCCGGCAACCGGCACCCCGCCAACCATTCAGCAGGGCGCAAACCCGGTTGGCCTGTCGATCCCAAATACCCTGATGGCGGCAAAATCCACCACCACGGCGTCCCAGCAGATCAACCTGAATTCTACCGACAAGGTGCCGACCACCACGCCTTTCGATCCGACTAAATCGGATAGCTACAACAAGAAGGGGACGGTGACCGTATTTGACAGCCAGGGTAACGCCCACGGCATGGACCTTTACTACGTTAAAACTGCGGATAACACCTGGCAGGTGTTCACCAAAGACTCTTCTGTTGCGGGCTCTACCGCGAGCTCAGCAGGGTTTATGCGCTTCGATAACAACGGTTCCCTGCTCGGTATTACGGCAAACGCTGCCGATCCTATTCCGAACCCGAATACCCTGCCAAGCGGTATTACTGTGACGACTGGCACCAGCAACGGCGCGCAGCCTGCGACCTTTGCTCTTAGCTTCCAGAACTCAATGCAGCAGAACACCGGCGCCAACAACATCGTTGCGACCAACCAAAACGGCTATAAGCCGGGTGACCTGGTCTCTTACCAGATTAACGATGATGGCACCGTTGTGGGTAACTACTCCAACGAGCAGACCCAGCTTCTGGGGCAAATCGTGCTGTCCAACTTTGCCAACCCTGAAGGTTTGTCGTCCCAGGGCGATAATGTCTGGACCGCGACCAACTCTTCCGGCGTTGCATTATTGGGGCTCGCGGGTACCGGCAACTTCGGTACGCTGACCAGCGGGGCGCTGGAGTCTTCGAACGTGGATCTGAGTAAAGAACTGGTGAACATGATTGTCGCGCAGCGTAACTACCAGTCGAATGCGCAGACCATCAAAACTCAGGATCAGATCCTCAATACCCTGGTTAACCTGCGCTAAGCGCCTGACGGGACGGCTTAATGGATCACGCAATCTACACCGCCATGGGCGCTGCCAGCCAGACGCTGAATCAACAGTCAGTCACGGCAAGCAACCTGGCGAATGCTTCGACCCCGGGCTTCCGCGCGCAGCTTAACGCTTTGCGTGCGGTACCGGTTGAAGGGCTTTCTCTGCCAACCCGTACCCTTGTCATCGCCTCTACGCCTGGGGCGGATATGACTCCGGGTCAAATGGACTACACCTCGCGCCCGATGGACGTTGCTTTACAGCAGGATGGCTGGCTGGCGGTGCAGACGCAGGACGGCGGAGAAGCCTATACCCGTAACGGTAACATCCAGGTCAGCCCAGCGGGGCAACTGACTATCGGTGGCCGACCTGTTATCGGCGACGGTGGCCCTATTGCGGTACCGGAAGGTTCGCAGGTCACTATCGCGGCTGACGGAACGATCTCCGCGCTGAACCCCGGTGATCCACCGAATACCGTGGCGCCTATTGGTCAACTGAAGCTGGTGAAAGCCACGCAGCAGGAGGTTGTTCGTGGTGATGACGGGCTATTCCGTCTGAACCAGACGGCCCAGGCCACACGCGGTGCGGTACTGCAAGCGGACCCTACCATCAAGGTGATGTCCGGCGTACTGGAAGGCAGCAACGTTAAACCGGCAGAAGCGATGGCGGACATGATAGCCAACGCTCGTCGCTTTGAGATGCAGATGAAAGTTATCGCCAACGTTGATGACAATGAACAGCGTGCTAACACGCTGCTGCAAATGACCTAACGACCGGCTTACTTACTACAGGATTCAATCATGATCAGTTCTTTATGGATCGCCAAAACAGGTCTTGATGCACAGCAAACCAATATGGATGTGATTGCCAACAACCTGGCAAACGTCTCTACGAACGGTTTCAAGCGTCAACGCGCCGTGTTTGAAGATTTACTTTATCAAACCATCCGCCAACCTGGCGCACAGTCCTCTGAACAGACGACTTTGCCGTCCGGTTTGCAGATTGGTACCGGCGTTCGCCCGGTCGCCACCGAGCGTCTGCACAGCCAGGGCAACCTGTCTAAAACGGACAACAGCAAGGATGTGGCGATTAAAGGCGAAGGTTTCTTCCAGGTCTTACTCCCGGACGGCACCTCCGCTTACACCCGCGATGGTTCCTTCCAGGTTGACCAGAACGGCCAGCTGGTGACGGCGGGGGGGTTCCAGGTTCAACCTGCGATTACCGTGCCGGCCAACGCGCTGAGCCTGACTATCGGACGTGATGGCGTGGTAAGCGCTACCTTGCAGGGGCAGGCCGCTCCTGTGCAGGTTGGCCAGCTGAACCTGACGACCTTTATGAACGATACCGGTCTGGAAAGTATTGGTGAGAATCTCTACACCGAAACCCAGGCATCCGGTGCGCCAAACGATTCCACGCCGGGATTGAACGGCGCCGGTCTGCTGTATCAGGGCTATGTTGAGACTTCAAACGTTAACGTTGCTGAAGAGCTGGTGAATATGATCCAGGTTCAGCGCGCATACGAAATCAACAGCAAAGCGGTCTCCACGACCGATCAGATGCTGCAAAAACTGACGCAAATGTAAGGCGTGTGCCGACGTGCGAAAGCGCGTCGGCTGCCGTGACCTGAAGATGAAAGCAATGCAAAACCCAATGGTGCTCCGTCCTGTTGTCCTGAGTCTGGTGTTTGCCGTAAGCGGCTGCGCCCTTGTGCCAAGTAAACCGCTGGTTGAAGGTGCGACCACCGCCCAGCCGGTCCCCGGCCCTGCACCTGCGATCAACGGGTCAATTTTCCAGACCGCGCAGCCGATGAACTATGGCTATCAGCCGCTGTTTGAAGACCGCCGCCCGCGTAATATTGGCGACACCTTAACCATCCAGCTTCAGGAAAACGTTAGTGCCAGTAAAAGTTCTTCGGCGAATGCCAGCCGAGACGGCAAATCGGCCCTTGGCTTTGATACCGTGCCGACCTTCGCCTCGGGGCTGTTGGGGAATGGGAAAGCCGACCTGAATGCCTCTGGCAGTAATGGCTTTAACGGGAAAGGCGGTGCCAACGCCAGCAACACCTTCAGCGGCACCCTGACGGTGACCGTCGATCAGGTACTGGCGAACGGTAACCTGCATGTGGTGGGCGAAAAACAGATAGCCATCAATCAGGGCACCGAATTTATACGCTTCTCCGGCGTAGTGAACCCGCGCACCATCAGCGGCAGCAACACCGTGGCCTCCACCCAGGTAGCGGATGCCCGAATTGAGTATGTCGGTAACGGCTACATTAATGAAGCGCAGAATATGGGCTGGCTGCAGCGCTTCTTCCTTAACGTATCGCCGATGTAAGCGAGGGGTACCATGGTTAAATATTTATTTGGGCTGGTTGTGCTGTTGGCAACAACATACGCCTCCGCCGACCGCATTCGCGACCTGACGACCGTTCAGGGCGTGCGTGAGAACTCCTTGATAGGTTACGGCCTCGTTGTCGGGCTGGACGGTACCGGTGACCAGACGACACAAACGCCGTTTACCACCCAAAGCCTGAACAACATGCTTTCCCAGTTGGGCATCACCGTGCCGACCGGCACCAACATGCAGCTGAAAAACGTTGCGGCGGTAATGGTTACCGCAAAATACCCGGCGTTTGCGCGCGCGGGGCAGAACATCGACGTTGTCGTTTCCTCAATGGGTAACGCCAAGAGCCTGCGCGGCGGTACGCTGTTAATGACCCCGCTTAAGGGCGTTGATAACCAGGTTTATGCCCTGGCGCAGGGTAACGTGCTGGTCGGCGGCGCGGGCGCTGCCGCAGGCGGCAGCAGCGTGCAGGTGAACCAGCTTAACGGCGGGCGTATCACCGGTGGCGCGGTCGTCGAGCGCGAGCTGGCCGGTACCTTTGGCAATGGCAATACCCTTAATCTGCAGCTTAACGACGATGACTTCAGCCTCGCGCAGCAGATTACCGACACCATTAACCGTTCCCGCGGCTTTGGCAGCGCCACGGCGCTGGACGGTCGTACCATTCAAATTCGCGTGCCAAGCGGCGGCAGCTCGCAGGTTCGCCTGCTGGCAGATATCCAGAACCTTGAGGTCAACATGCCGGTTCAGGATGCCCGCGTGGTAATTAACTCCCGTACGGGCTCGGTGGTCATGAACCGTGAAGTGACGCTGGATAACTGCGCCGTCGCGCAGGGAAATCTGTCCGTCACGGTGAACCGTCAAAACCAGGTCAGCCAGCCTAATACGCCATTTGGCGGCGGTCAGACCGTAGTAACGCCGCAAACGCAGATCGATCTGCGTCAGAGCGGTGGCTCGGTACAGCGCGTGAATTCCAGCGCCAACCTGAACAATGTCGTCCGCGCGCTGAACGCGCTGGGTGCCACGCCAATCGATCTGATGTCTATCCTGCAATCAATGCAAAGCGCAGGCTGCCTGCGTGCGAAACTGGAAATCATCTGATGCTGACCGATGCCCGTTCACTTGCTAATGCCGCGTTTGACGCTAACTCGCTTAATGATTTGAAGGCGAAGGCCGGACAGGATCCAAAAGGTAATCTAAAAGAGGTTGCCCACCAGGTGGAGGGGATGTTCGTACAGATGATGCTGAAAAGCATGCGTGAGGCGCTGCCGAAAGACGGGATTTTCAGCAGCGAATCCACACGTATGTACACCAGCATGTATGACCAGCAGATTGCCCAGCAGCTCAGTGCGAAAGGGCTGGGTCTGGCGGATGCCATGGTCAAGCAGATGAGCGGGGAGCAGAGCGAACCGTCCGAAAGTGCCGGTCAGGTGCCGCTGAAACTCGACCCGCAAACCGTTACCAGCTACCAGAACCAGACCCTGACGCAGATGGTGCGCCAGGCCGTGCCGCGTGCGCCTTCGAACGAAGAGCCGATGAGCGGAGACAGCAAAGACTTCCTGGCGCAGCTCTCACTGCCGGCGCGTTTAGCGAGTGAGGCTAGCGGTATTCCGCACCACCTGATTCTGGCGCAGGCCGCGCTGGAGTCCGGATGGGGGCAGCGGCAGATCCGCACGGAAAAAGGTGAACCAAGCTTTAACCTGTTTGGCGTCAAGGCGACGCCGGGCTGGAAAGGGGCGACGACTGAAATCACCACCACCGAGTTTGAAAACGGTGAGGCGAAGAAAGTAAAAGCGAAATTCCGTGTCTATAGCTCGTATCTGGAAGCGCTGTCGGACTACGTTGGCTTACTGACGAAAAATCCTCGCTACGCCGCCGTAACGAATGCGGCCTCGGCAGAGCAGGGCGCTCAGGCGCTGCAAAACGCCGGTTACGCAACGGATCCTCACTACGCTCGCAAGCTGACCGGCATGATCCAGCAGCTGAAATCAATGAGCGACAAGGTTTCTAAAGCCTACAGCACTGATTTGTCAAATTTGTTCTGAAGAAGACTCAAGTCCCATGGCCTGCTGCCGATAATAAGCAGCAGAACCTTTGACCACACGCTATCAAGGAACCTTCATGTCCAATAGCCTGATTAACAGTGCCATGAGTGGCCTGAGTGCTGCCCAGGCGGCATTAAGCACCGTCGGCAATAACATTTCTAACTATAATGTAAATGGTTACACCCGCCAGACGACGATACTGTCACAGTCAAAAAGTACCCTGACCGGGGGCGGCTATGTGGGCAACGGCGTGTATGTTAACGGCGTGCAGCGTGAATACGATTCATTCATCACCAACCAGCTGCGTGCGGCGCAGACGCAAAGCAGCGGGCTGGCAACGCAGTACCAGCAGATGTCAAAAATCGACAATATTCTGTCCGGTACAACTAACTCACTGTCAAAAACCATGCAGGATTTCTTCTCCAGCCTGCAGACACTGACCAGTAATGCTCAGGATCCGGCTGCGCGTCAGGCCCTGTTAGGTAAAGCTGACGGTCTGGTCAATCAGTTTAAGGTCACCGACCAGTATCTGCGCGATCAGGACAAACAGGTTAACCTGTCCATCACCAGCAGCGTTGATCAGATCAACACCTACGCCAAACAGATTGCCAACCTGAACGATCAGATCTCTCGCCTGAAAGGCGTGGGCGCGGGCTCTGCACCAAACGATCTGCTGGACCAGCGCGATCAGCTGGTTAGCCAGCTGAATCAAATTGTCGGCGTCGATGTCAGCGTACAGGACGGTGGCACTTATAATATTTCTATTGCTAATGGTCTGACTCTGGTGCAGGGCAATACCTCTAACCAGCTGGCGGCGGTTAACTCCAGCGCGGACCCTTCACGTACCACCGTTGCTTTTGTCGATCCGGTCGCCGGCAAGATTGAAATCCCGGAAAGCCAGCTGAATTCTGGCTCCCTCGGTGGTCTGTTTAGCTTCCGCTCTCAGGATCTGGACAGCGCGCGTAACCGCCTGGGACAGATGGCACAGGCTTTTGCAACGGCGTTGAACAGCCAGCACACCCAGGGCTATGACGCTAACGGGGATAAGGGGACCGACCTGTTTACCTTCGGCGGCCCAACTGTGCTGAGCAATACCCGTAATACCAGCGGCACTCAGCTGACTGCGACCACAACGGACAGCAAGCAAGTGCAGGCCAGTGATTACAAGGTTGAGTTTGTGAGCGGGAACTGGCAAGTCACCCGTTTATCTGACAATGCCAATATCAATCCAGGCACGACCACAGATGCCAGCGGTAACGTGAGCCTGAACTTTGATGGACTGAAAGTTGGCGTTAGCGGTACGCCTGCCAACAACGAAAGCTTCACCGTAAAACCGGTTGCCAATGCGGTAGTGAACATGAGTTTAGCCGTCAAAGACGAGTCTAAACTGGCGCTGGCAAGCGATCCTACTTCGGGTAAAAGCGATAACCGTAACGCTCAGACGATGCTGGATCTGCAGAACTCAAAGCAGGTCGAAGGGAACAAAACCTTTAACGATGCTTACGCCACCCTGGTCAGTGATGTGGGTAACAAAACGGCCAGCCTGAAGGTCACCAGCACGACGCAGGATAATGTGGTTACGCAGCTAACAAAGCAGCAGCAATCTATCTCCGGCGTAAACCTCGATGAAGAGTACGGCAACCTGCAGCGTTACCAGCAGTACTACATGGCCAACGCCCAGGTACTCCAGACTGCGTCTACGCTGTTTGATGCACTGTTGAATATTCGCTAACGGGAGCCAAAGCCATGCGTATCAGTACCCAGATGTTGTATGACCAGAACATGCGCGGCATTAGCGATGTACAGAGTTTATGGTTGAATTATGGCGAGCAAATGAGCAGCGGTAACCGCGTGAACAGGCCGTCAGACGATCCAGTTGCGGCTTCTCAGGCCGTCGTGCTTTCGCAGGCGCAGTCCATGAACGACCAGTACAAACTGGCGAGGACTTTTGCAAATCAGAAAGTGTCGCTGGAAGAAAGTGTTCTGCAGCAGGTGACGTCCTCCATCACAAATGCTCAGGAGAAGGTGGTGAAAGCGGGTAACAGCGGTACGCTGAATGATGACGATCGGGCCTCTCTGGCGACTGAACTTGAAGGCATTCGCAACCAGCTATTAAACCAGGCTAATAGCACTGACGGGAATGGGCGCTATATTTTTGCTGGCTATAAAACCGAAGCGGCACCGTTCAGCGGTGGCGCGGGCAGCATTACTTATAACGGCGGGACTATCCCGATTACTCAGCAGGTAGACACTTCCCGCACCATGACCATCGGCCATACCGGGGACCAGGTCTTTAACCACATTTCCAGCAATGCGACGCCGGAACCTGATGGTTCACCGAGCGAAACGAATTTGTTTAATATGCTGGACTCTGCAATTAAAGCATTGAAAACGCCGACAGCTGGGCTGGATGACGCGGGTAAAAAAGCCCTCGATGACGCGGTTGCAAAGACGAACCGTGGATTAGGTAACGCGCTAAGCAACGTTTCAACCGTACGTGCTGAGCTGGGAACACAGCTAAACGAACTAAGCAAGCTGGACGACTTAGGCAGCGAACGGGCGCTGGGACAGGCAGATCAGATGAGCCAGCTGGTGGGTGCGGACTGGAATGCGACCGTCTCCAACTATGTACAGCAGCAGGCCGCGTTGCAGGCATCTTATAAAGCATTTAGTGATATGCAGGGCATGTCACTTTTCCAGTTGAATAGTCGATAGCATTCTACGTTTTGGGCGCGTTATGAAACTGAGCGCGCCTTATATGCCCGCTTCCGGCACCCCGGAGCGGGCTTTTTTTTGCCGACAGGAACATTACCCGCCGCAAACTTCGTACTCGTCTTCCGTATCGTACGCGCGAACGGTATTGACCCGCTCTTTAACGACCCCGGCGGCAATATCAGGAATAAGCAGCCTCACTGGAGACTCGGTTTCATAGTCGACCGAGACACCGTTACTGTTATTGGTGACGCTGACGGTGTACGTTGCTTTACCCATCATGAATTCCTTTGGCTGTTCACCACCTTGCCCAGGGCGATGCCTTCCAGCTTTGCCTCGGGAGCATCGTGTTTTTTCTTATTTAACCTGAGACTATTTAACCCCCTGCTGAGTTGTGAAATTTGACATAAAGTGAATTTTAAATGCACTTTTAAGGGGCGGGTAATGACCTTGTCATAAATACCGGGCCACAGGCAAAAAAAAGCCGGTCGATTGACCGGCTTTTTACGCTCTGCGGAAAATTACTCCGTTTCTGGCGGACGGGTCGCCGGCGCGGTTGCCTGATGGCTTGCGCTGTGACCGCCCGCAGAACCCTTACCGCTGAACTCGAAGGATGGGCGAACCCACTCGCTATGGCGAGGTGCCTCCGGAGTATAAGTCGGTGCAGGGGCACGCGTCATCGGTGCCGTAGCGTGTTTGACGGCTACAGCGGATTCGGCCTTAACCGCTTGTTCCACCGGCTCCGCTTCTACCGCAGGTGCCGCTTCAACAACAGGTTTCACCTCTTCAACCACCGCGATCGGGGCTTCTTCTACCGCTGGCTGTTCTACAGCAACCGGGGCAGGTTCAATGACTTCTGCTGCCTGTGGCACCGGCTGAGCGGATTCTTCCTGTGCGGGTTTAGCTTGCTCAACGGTTTCTTCGGCGACAACGTGATCCGCAGCGGCAATCACCTGTGGCTGTTCGGTGACCGGTGCTGCGATGATTTCTGGATGCGTTGTTTCAATCGCGACCGGTGCAACAACGGTCTCTTCAGCTTTCACAGGTTCACTAACCTGCACATCGGCAACAGGGGCTACGGCTTCAACAGCCGCCGCCTCAGCAACGTTGGTGTGCTGGACTTCTTCGTGAGACTGGAAGACCTCTTCCTGAGCAACCTGATCGTGTGGACGAGCAATCGGGTAGGTGATGAACACTTTACCTGATGCCAGTTCCGGAGAGGCACACGCGGTTGCCAACGGCATAGGAGACACGGCCGGGTAACGCTCATCACGGTAACGACGACGGCGCTGGCCGCTCACGCGCAGGTGGCGAGGAGAACGACGTGAACGACGCGGCATACCGGCAGTCTCACGATTCTCTGCGTTGTCATCCTGCTGCTCAGCGATGACAGGGGCTTCTACCACAGCTGGAAGCGGGATAGTTGCCAGCTCGGTGCTCGCCTGTACAACCTGAGTTTCTTCCACGGCAGGAGTATCAGCAGATTCGAAGCGAACTTTTTGGTTCAGCTGGCGCGGTTTACGGCGCTGCATGACCTGAGTGCGTTCTTCCTGCTCGGCTTCTTGCTCAACAACGTTATCCTGCTGCAGTGCTTTCACTTCCTGCTGCGCCTGACGTTTTTCATCAGAACGGCGGCGGTTGCGATCGCGACGCGGCTGCTGCTCGTCACGGGACTTCTGCTGTTTTTCAGCATCGTCTACGGCAGTAGCAACGTTCTGGCGAACTTCACGGGATTCCGTATTCTGCTGCTGACCATTACGGCGGTTACGGCGGTTGTCGTCACGACCCTCACGCGGCTCGCGAGCTTCACGGCCTTCACCGTTGCGGTCATCGCGGTTATTACGATTGTCACGGTTATCGCGATCGCGGTTGTTGCGGTCACCGCGCTCATTACGATCGCCACGATCGCGGCGATTGTTCTGACGGCGGTTGTTGTTGCGACGATCCTGACGTTGAGTATCAGACTCAGTCGCTTTTTCTTCCTTCACTTCTTTAACTTCTGCCGTGGCGTTATCGCCAGCGAAGAGTTTTTTCAGTGCGGCGAAGAAACGGCTAACCAGACCCGGCTGCGTGGCTGCATCAGCTTTTGGCTGAGTTGTGGCAGGCCCGGTCACGACGGCGGCAGGTTTAACCGCAGCGGTTTCCTGTGGCGCCGGCGGTACTTCAGGCATCACAAAGGTTGCCAGAGCAGGCTGCTCCGGACGCTTGCGTTCGGTGTACTCTTCATCAGAAGGCATTGCCATCTCTTCTTCATGCAGCTTAGGCAGCATGTAGCTCAGAGTATGGGTTTCTTCGCCTTTCCGTACGCGCAGCACAGAATAGTGCGGCGTTTCCATTTGATCGTTTGGAACGATGATCGCCCGTACGCCGCCCTGGCGTTTTTCAATTGCGCTCACCGCGTCACGTTTTTCGTTCAGCAGGTAAGAGGCAATAGGCACAGGCACGATGGCGTGAACTTCTTTGGTGTTCTCCTTCAGCGCTTCTTCTTCAATCAGACGCAGGATGGAGAGAGACAGAGATTCGTTATCGCGAACGGTGCCGGTGCCGCTACAGCGTGGGCAGACGTGGTGGCTGGACTCGCCGAGGGACGGGCTAAGACGCTGACGTGACATCTCCAGCAGGCCAAAACGCGAGATGTGGCTGATCTGGATGCGCGCTCTGTCCTGACGTACGGCTTCACGAAGGCGGTTTTCAACGGCACGCTGGTGGCGAACCGGCGTCATATCGATGAAGTCGATAACAATCAAGCCGCCGAGGTCACGCAGGCGCAGTTGGCGAGCAATTTCATCGGCCGCTTCAAGGTTGGTATTGAACGCTGTCTCTTCGATATCGCCGCCGCGGGTTGCGCGCGCGGAGTTGATGTCGATGGCGGTCAGGGCTTCCGTGGTATCAATAACGATTGAACCACCGGATGGCAGACGGACTTCACGCTGGAACGCGGATTCAATCTGCGACTCAATCTGATAGTGGCTGAACAGCGGGATTTCACCGGTGTAGAGCTTAATTTTGCTGCTGAAATCTGGACGGCCCAACGCGGCGATATGCTGGCGAGCCAGCTCCAGCACTTTTGGGTTATCAATCAGAATTTCGCCGATATCCTGACGCAGATAGTCACGGAAAGCGCGAACGATAACGTTGCTTTCCTGGTGGATCAGGAACGGAGCAGGGCGGTTTTCAGCGGCTTTCTGGATAGCTTCCCAGTGCTTCAGGCGGAAGCTCAGATCCCACTGCAGGGCTTCGGCGGATTTGCCCACGCCCGCGGTACGCACGATAAGACCCATGCCGTCCGGCAGCTCAAGTGAAGAAAGCGCTTCTTTTAATTCGGTACGGTCATCCCCTTCGATGCGGCGAGAAATACCACCGGCGCGAGGGTTGTTTGGCATCAGAACCAGGTAGCTACCCGCGAGGCTAATAAAGGTGGTTAAGGCCGCACCTTTGTTACCGCGCTCTTCTTTATCGATCTGGACGATCACTTCCTGGCCTTCGCGCAGAACATCTTTGATATTCGGACGGCCATGGGAAGCATAATTAGAAGGGAAGTATTCGCGAGCGATTTCTTTCAGAGGAAGGAAACCGTGTCTTTCTGCGCCATAATCAACAAATGCCGCTTCCAGACTAGGTTCAATACGGGTGATTTTGCCTTTATAGATGTTCGCTTTTTTCTGTTCGTGTCCCGGGCTTTCAATGTCCAGATCGTACAGACGCTGCCCATCTACAAGGGCGACACGCAACTCTTCTTGCTGAGTTGCGTTAATTAACATTCTTTTCATCGTAACTTACTCATTATTCTTACATTGGCGACAGAGCTGCGGACATGGTGACGCTAACCGGGAGTGAACCGATGGCCTCGTGACTAAACGCGTAGTCGCCAACCTCACGGTTGTCGCTTGCTGAGAGGCGCAAAGTGTCGGTTGCCTGTATTTCATACGGAAATACAGCGCAATTATCGTGGGAATAACCTTAGAATGTTTCTTAAGAGTGATTCCATTTTACCGGTCAGGCTGCAACCCGCAGCCCGCTAACTGCCTGAAAGTACAATACGTCTTACGCCATTGCTGCGTGGATGAACGTTCAGGCAAAATTGGTCATTCCGCAAAATTTCTTGTTTTAACAAGTTTCAACGCGGAAAACCGTAACATTATTCCACTGCTAACCTTGTTATAGCAAGATGACTTTTGCTATTAGCGCCCTGTTTCTCACAGTTTTTTAACCTGTATTTTAAGGCTGACGTAAAGCTCGCGATAAAAGACGGTTGAGACGGTTTAAAACAGGACAGATTGTCAGTTAAGCACATAAAAATGAGTGGCGCTATGCGCACGGGCTATTTAGAATCGCCGACCATGAAAACAGAGACTCCATCAGTAAAAATCGTTGCAATTTCGGCCGATGAGGCCGGGCAGCGTATCGACAACTTTTTGCTCGCCCGCCTGAAGGGCGTGCCAAAAAGTATGATTTATCGCATCGTGCGTAAAGGCGAGGTGCGAGTGAATAAAAAACGCATCAAGCCCGAGTATAAACTTGAAGCCGGGGATGAGGTTCGTATCCCGCCGGTCCGCGTGGCCGAGCGTGAGGAAGAGGCTGTCTCTCCGCATCTGCAAAAAGTGGCCGCACTGAGCGATGTCATTCTTTATGAAGACGACCATATTCTGGTGCTTAACAAACCCTCCGGCACGGCGGTACACGGTGGCAGCGGCTTGAGCTTCGGCGTCATCGAAGGGCTACGTGCCCTGCGCCCGGAAGCTCGTTTCCTTGAGCTGGTGCATCGCCTCGACCGCGACACGTCCGGCGTACTGCTGGTGGCTAAAAAACGCTCCGCGTTGCGTTCGCTTCATGAGCAGCTGCGTGAGAAGGGGATGCAAAAGGATTACCTCGCGCTGGTTCGTGGGCAATGGCAGTCACATGTCAAAGTGGTACAGGCTCCGCTGCTGAAGAATATTCTGCAAAGCGGGGAGCGCATCGTGAGGGTAAACAGCGAAGGTAAGCCATCCGAAACGCGCTTTAAGGTTGAAGAGCGCTATGAGTTTGCGACCCTGGTACGCTGTAGTCCGGTCACCGGGCGTACCCACCAAATTCGCGTCCATACCCTGCACGCCGGGCATCCTATCGCCTTTGACGATCGCTATGGTGACCGCGAGTTTGATAAGCAGCTTGCGGGCACCGGGCTGAACCGCCTGTTCCTGCACGCTGCCGCGCTGAAGTTTACCCACCCGAATACCGGGGAGGTGATTCGTATCGAAGCGCCGCTGGACAATAATCTAAAGCGTTGCCTGCAGGTTTTACGCAACGCTAAGTAATGCCAGTTAGTGAAAAGCGCTCCGCATCGCCGGAGCGTCAGGTTGATGACAAACGGCCGAAAAACGTGGTTTTCGGCCGTTTGGGGCAAACCAGAGAACATCATTCATTGTTTCTATTAGACCAACGCTCGGGCTTTTTTAGATCAATGAATTTTGTTAGCAGTCTCGCGCCCCGCATTGCCGGAGCGTTTTTTTAGTCCAGCAGCGGGTTACAGCCTTCCTTGCGCAGCATTTCGCACAGGCTGATTAGCGGTAGCCCAACCAGGGTATTCGGATCCTTCCCTTCCAGTCGCTCAAACAGCGTGATGCCCAACCCTTCGCTTTTAAAGCTGCCCGCGCAGTTAAGCGGCTGCTCTTTTTGCACATAGCGGCGAATTTCTTCCTCCGTCAAATGACGAAAGTGAACATCAAAAGGTTCGCACAGCGTTTGCAGCTGGCCGTTTGCTGAATTATACAGTGCCAGCCCGGTATAAAAGGTCACGATGGTACCGCGTGCCTGCAATAATTGTTGTATGGCATTCTCCTCGCTGTGCGGTTTTCCGGCGATCTGGTTATTCAAGACGCAAACCTGATCGGAGCCGATGATAAGATGTTCGGGATAGCGTTCCTTTAATGCCTGAGCTTTAGCCTGAGCGAGGCGAGTGACCAACTGCCGCGCATTTTCTCCGGGCTGTGGCGTCTCATCGACCTCGGGAGCAGCGGTAATAAAAGGCAGACCCAGTTTTTCCAGCAGGCTGCGGCGGAACGGGGAAGTGGACGCGAGAACAATCGATTTCATATTTTTTTCATTAAAGATAGCGAATTGAATAAAGGCATTTTAAACTGTGCCACCGCAATGTGTGCGAATATACCCGTCATATTTTAAGCCGCAGAGGCGTTACCAGCGCTCACTTACCCGAGCCGGGTGCCTGTCTGCAACTTAAACTATTTAGGGTAGAAATGGCAAAAGGCGCTGTTTCCAGGCCTTTTTCTTTGACTCTATGACGTTACAAAGTTAATATGCGCGCCCTATGCAAAAGGTAAAATTACCCCTGACTCTTGATCCGGTTCGTACGGCTCAAAAACGCCTTGATTACGAAGGAGTGTATGCTTCCGATCAGGTTGAGCGTATCGCCGAGTCTGTAGTCAGTGTGGACACTGATGTAGAATGCTCCATGAGATTCGCTATCGATAACCAGCGCCTCGCGGTTTTGACCGGCGATGCAAAGGTGACGGTAACGCTCGAATGCCAGCGTTGCGGGAAACCGTTTGTGCATCATGTTCACACAACGTATTGTTTCAGTCCGGTCCGCTCTGACGAACAGGCTGAAGCACTCCCGGAAGCGTATGAGCCGATTGAGGTTAACGAATTCGGTGAAATCGATCTGCGGGCGCTGGTGGAAGATGAAGTTATCCTCTGCTTGCCTGTAGTTCCGGTGCATGATTCTGAACACTGTGAAGTGTCCGAGGCGGACATGGTCTTTGGTGAACTGCCTCCAGAGGCGGAAAAACCAAACCCATTTGCCGTATTAGCCAGTTTAAAGCGTAAGTAATTGAGGAGTAAGGTCCATGGCCGTACAACAGAATAAACCAACCCGTTCCAAACGTGGCATGCGTCGTTCCCATGACGCGCTGACCACCACCACCCTGTCCGTGGACAAAGTTTCTGGTGAAACTCATCTGCGTCACCACATCACTGCCGACGGTTTCTACCGCGGCCGCAAGGTTATCGCTAAGTAATCTGGCGCAACCTTGAGACGTCTAACCCTAGCGTTAGATGCCATGGGTGGGGACTTCGGTCCTTCCGTGACAGTGCCTGCAGCTTTGCAGGCACTGGACTCAAACTCTTCGCTTAATCTTCTTTTAGTCGGTAATCCCGACGCAATCACGCCATTACTTGCCAAAGCTGATTTCGAGCAACGCTCGCGCCTGCAGATTATTCCTGCGGAATCGGTTATTGCCAGTGATGCCAGACCGTCACAGGCGATCCGCGCAAGCCGTGGGTCGTCAATGCGCATTGCGCTTGAGCTGGTGAAAGAAGGGCGGGCAGAAGCCTGCGTCAGTGCCGGGAATACCGGCGCGCTGATGGGGCTTGCGAAATTACTGCTTAAGCCAATTGACGGGATTGAGCGCCCGGCGTTGATGACGGTATTACCGCATCAGCAAAAGGGGAAAACGGTGGTGCTTGACCTTGGCGCTAACGTTGACTGCGACAGCACGATGCTGGTGCAATTTGC
Source organism: Cedecea sp. (assembly GCF_036500665.1). Classification (NCBI taxonomy): domain Bacteria; kingdom Pseudomonadati; phylum Pseudomonadota; class Gammaproteobacteria; order Enterobacterales; family Enterobacteriaceae; genus Cedecea; species Cedecea sp. The sequence continues at coordinate 3,604 of NZ_DASYBS010000106.1, read as the reverse complement.
CATCATGGGATCCGTGATGGCCGAAGAGGTGCTGGGTATCAGTCGCCCTAAAGTGGCGCTACTGAATATCGGCGAAGAAGAGACTAAGGGGCTGGACAGTATCCGTGATGCCTCTGCTTTATTAAAAACAATGCCTTCAATGAACTATATTGGATACCTTGAGGCTAACGAATTACTCACCGGCAAGACCGATGTGCTGGTCTGTGATGGTTTTGTCGGTAACGTCACACTCAAGACGATGGAAGGTGTTGTCAGGATGTTCCTTTCGCTGCTCAAATCGCAGGGGGAAGGAAAAAAAAGGTCGTGGTGGCTGATTATATTGAAGAAGTGGCTACAAAAGCGCCTGATAAGGCGATTCGGTCACCTCAACCCCGACCAGTATAATGGCGCCTGTCTGTTAGGATTGCGCGGCACGGTGATTAAGAGTCACGGTGCGGCCAATCAGCGAGCGTTTGCTGTCGCGATTGAACAGGCAGTGCAGGCGGTGCAGCGGCAAGTCCCTCAGCGGATTGGCGCTCGCCTGGAATCTGTATTACCCAAGAGTGACTGAGCGTACATGTATACGAAGATTATTGGTACCGGCAGCTTCCTGCCTGAACAAGTGCGTACTAACGCTGACCTGGAAAAAATGGTCGATACGTCTGACGAGTGGATTGTCACCCGCACAGGTATCCGTGAACGCCGTATTGCTGGCCCGAATGAAACGGTTTCGACCATGGGTTACGAAGCCGCCGTCCGCGCGCTGGACATGGCCGGCATTGATAAAAACGACATCGGCCTGATCGTTGTGGCGACAACGTCTTCAACGCACGCTTTCCCAAGCGCGGCGTGCCAGATTCAGGCCATGCTGGGTATTAAAGGTTGCCCGGCGTTTGACGTTGCCGCCGCGTGTGCGGGCTTTACCTATGCGCTGAGCATTGCCGATCAGTACGTGAAGTCCGGCGCCGTGAAAAACGCGCTGGTCATCGGTGCTGATGTGCTGGCGCGTACCTGCGATCCGACCGATCGCAGCACCATCATTATTTTTGGCGACGGTGCAGGCGCGGCCGTACTGGGTGCATCTGAAGCGCCGGGTATCATCTCTACCCATCTGCACGCAGACGGTAGCTATGGTGACCTGCTGACGCTGCCGAACGTCGATCGCGTGAATCCTGAAAATTCAGTTCATCTGACGATGGCCGGTAACGAAGTCTTTAAAGTCGCGGTGACTGAGCTGGCTCACATCGTTGACGAAACCCTGGAAGCAAATAACCTCGATCGCTCTGCGCTCGACTGGTTGGTGCCGCATCAGGCTAACCTGCGCATCATCAGTGCGACCGCGAAAAAACTCGGGATGCCGATGGATAACGTCGTCGTGACCCTGGATCGCCATGGCAATACGTCTGCCGCTTCCGTACCGGCAGCGCTGGACGAAGCGGTACGCGATGGTCGCATCAAGCGCGGTCAGCTGGTACTGCTGGAAGCGTTCGGCGGTGGCTTCACCTGGGGCTCTGCACTGGTTCGTTTTTGATTAAAGGAATTTTCGACATGACGCAATTCGCTATGGTGTTTCCGGGACAGGGTTCCCAGTCCGTTGGCATGCTGGCCGATCTCGCGGCAAGCTATCCGGTGATTGAAGCCACGTTCCGCGAAGCTTCTGACGCGCTGGGTTATGACCTGTGGGCGCTGACCCAGCAGGGGCCGGCGGAAGAGCTGAATAAAACCTGGCAGACTCAGCCAGCGCTGCTGACGGCTTCCGTCGCATTATGGCGCGTTTGGCAGCAGCAGGGCGGCAAAGCGCCTGCGCTGCTGGCGGGCCACAGCCTGGGTGAATACTCCGCGCTGGTTTGCGCTGGCGTGATTAATTTCGCCGATGCCGTTCGCCTGGTCGAACTGCGCGGTAAGCTGATGCAGGATGCTGTACCTGAAGGGACCGGCGCAATGTCTGCCATTATCGGTCTTGACGATGCGTCCATTGCCAAAGCCTGTGAAGCGTCAGCGCAGGGGCAGGTTGTCTCTCCGGTGAACTTTAACTCTCCGGGACAGGTTGTGATCGCCGGTAACAAAGAAGCCGTCGAGCGTGCCGGTGCTGCCTGTAAAGCCGCTGGCGCAAAACGTGCTCTACCGCTGCCGGTGAGCGTGCCGTCCCACTGCGCGCTGATGAAGCCTGCGGCCGATAAACTGGCGCTAGCGCTGGAAAACATTACCTTTAACGCCCCGGCTATTCCGGTCGTTAATAACGTTGACGTGAAGTGTGAAACCGCACCGGAAGCCATTCGTAGCGCGCTGGTACGCCAGCTCTACAGCCCGGTTCAGTGGACCAGGTCCGTAGAGTTTATCGCGGCGCAGGGCGTATCCCAACTGCTGGAAGTTGGCCCAGGCAAGGTTCTGACGGGGCTGACTAAACGTATTGTTGACACCATGACGGCAGCGGCCATTAATGAGCCTGCAACACTGTCAGCGGCGCTTGAACAATAAAACGAGGAAAACCATGAGTTTTGAAGGAAAAATTGCGCTGGTAACCGGCGCAAGTCGCGGAATCGGCCGCGCTATCGCTGAGACTTTAGTGGCTCGCGGTGCGAAAGTTATCGGTACGGCAACCAGCGAAAGCGGTGCGCAGGCTATCAGTGACTATCTGGGCGAGCACGGCAAAGGCTTCATGCTGAACGTAACCGATCCGGCTTCTATCGACTCCGTGTTGGGCAGCATTCGCAAAGAGTTTGGCGAAGTCGATATTCTGGTTAACAATGCCGGCATCACTCGCGATAATTTGCTGATGCGCATGAAGGATGATGAGTGGAACGATATTATCGAAACCAACCTGTCATCTGTTTTCCGTCTGTCAAAAGCGGTAATGCGAGCTATGATGAAGAAGCGTCATGGGCGTATTATCACTATCGGTTCTGTGGTTGGTACCATGGGAAATGCTGGTCAGGCTAACTACGCTGCGGCGAAAGCGGGTTTGATTGGCTTCAGTAAATCGCTGGCGCGTGAAGTTGCGTCGCGCGGTATTACTGTGAACGTTGTTGCTCCGGGTTTTATTGAAACGGACATGACGCGTGCGCTCTCTGATGAACAGCGTGCGGGTATTCTGGCGCAGGTTCCTGCGGGTCGTTTAGGCGACGCAAATGAAATCGCCAGTGCTGTAGCATTTTTAGCCTCTGACGAAGCTGGGTACATCTCTGGTGAGACCCTGCACGTCAATGGCGGAATGTACATGGTTTAATCACGGTGAAAAATATTTGCGTTATTTGGGCGAATGCCCGCAAAATAGCGTAAAATCGTGGTTTGACCAGCCGGGATTTGGTTGCATCTTTTTCAACATTTTATACACTACGAAAACCATCGCGAAAGCGAGTTTTGATAGGAAATTTAAGAGTATGAGCACTATCGAAGAACGCGTTAAGAAAATCATTGGCGAACAACTGGGCGTTAAGCAAGAAGAAGTAGTGAACACCGCTTCCTTCGTTGAGGACCTGGGCGCTGATTCTCTTGACACCGTTGAGCTGGTAATGGCTCTGGAAGAAGAGTTTGATACTGAGATTCCGGACGAAGAAGCTGAGAAAATCACCACCGTTCAGGCTGCCATTGATTACATCAACGGCCACCAGGCGTAAGTGAACAT
>NZ_DASYBS010000105.1:0-39298 GCF_036500665.1 Cedecea sp. | reverse complement strand
CGCCGCTGAAGCGGTAAACCCACCGGCTATCACCCAAACATTCGGGGTCGTTCGCGATTCGTTCCCGACGATCGCTCTCTTTCGCTGCTCCCGGCAGCTCAACCCCGCCTGAGTTGGGTCATCACCGGGGGCGATGAGAGCCGGGAACAAGGTCGTAGCTGTGGGACTTGCAGCGACTTTTATGTTCAGCGTGGCTATAAGCTTGAAGCGAGGCTCGGTTCCGGCTTAAATCGCCTCCGTTTTCTCTCCGACTGGCCAGGGTCCGGACGTCGGGAACGGCCGGAGGCTGAGAGCGTCGGGAACGCATCTCAGCCGACCCAGGACTGGGAGATAAAACAGAGGTCTGCCGCTTCAGCGGTCGATTTATTTGGCCGGGAGTCCGGGGTCTCGGGGGAATGACGATGATTCTCCCGAGACGTTCACCGGTTCGGTGACTGCATATAAAACAGGGCTGGAAGTGAACGGAAATTTAACCGGCCCTGCATAGCCGAGGATATTTGTGATTTAGAGGCAGCCGCTGAGGGATGAAGGGAAAAACTACTCTGGATCTAACTCAAAACGCTCCGCAATATACCCCAGCGCCTGCGACACCCCATCCGCACTGATGGTATGCACCACGCCCGGCTCAAACAGCGTTTCGACTTCTGCGCCCGCCTCCGTCAGCGCCGCGGCTGCCGCTTCACTTTCAGACCACGGAATCACCTGGTCGGCCATACCATGAATCAGCAGCGCCGACGCATCTGCCGCAACGTGGTACGGTTTTGGTGAAGCAAGACGCCCGGAAAACGCGACCACTCCGGCCAATGGGAAACGCGAAGTGGCCAGCACATCCAGGGCCATAATCGAACCTTGCGAAAAGCCCAGCAGAATGACCCTATCTTTACCCGGCGTGACATCATGCTGCTCAAAAATCGCCTGCAGCTTTGCGTCAAACGCGCTACGGGCGCTAATCACACGCTGCGGCCGATTTTGCTCGGTAACGCCCGCAAGGCTGAACCACTGCCAGGCATCGCCGCCGCCGTCAAACGGCTCGGTGCCGTTCGGCGAAGCAAATAACACTTCCGGCATCACCTGCTGAACGAAGAGTCCCAGTCCTTCCAGATCCGCCCCTGAACTTCCTACGCCGTGTAACATAACGATCAGTTTTTTCATTTCCCTGCCTTCTGCTGAAACCGGTATTTACTGCTACTCAGGCGCTTACCTTATCCTGGTCACGCCCCCTACAACAAGTAAACCACCGCGAAACAGACGCACGAGCCACGCTTGTATTTGAGCGGTTGCTCAAGTATATTTCACACTTGAGCAACCGCTCAAATTTGTTCTTTTTAGAGGCATTCATCATGCGCTTCACTCATCGCTGGCTGATTCTGGCGATCCTGACCAGCACCCTGTTTCTGATCATTATTGATATGACGGTGCTCTATACCGCGCTGCCGCGGCTCACCCAGGCTTTAAACGCAACGGCGTCAGAAAAGCTGTGGATCATCAACGCCTACCCGCTCGTGGCGGCAGGCCTTCTGCCCGGCGCGGGTATGCTGAGCGATCGTCTTGGCCACAAACTGATGTTTATGTCCGGGCTACCGGTTTTCGGTATAGCTTCGCTTTGTGCGGCTTATTCGCCCACGGCTGAACTGCTGATCGCTTCGCGCGTATTACTGGCCATTGGCGCAACGATGATGATGCCCGCAACGCTTGCCATCGTGCGTCAGGTCTTTATCAACGAACGCGAGCGCGCGTTGGCTATCGGTATCTGGTCTGCCGTCGCCTCTGCTGCGGCCGCGCTTGGCCCTGTTATCGGCGGCGTATTGCTTGAATACTTCTGGTGGGGCTCGGTCTTCCTTATTAATGTGCCGGTCGTGTTGCTGGTCATTGTCTTTGCCTGGTTCCTGATCCCGCGAGATGCAGGAAACGCGAGTCGCCCATGCGACTTCACCGCATCGCTGCTGATTATGTTGGGTCTGGTGGGCGTTATTTATGCCCTGAAGGAACTGAGCAAAATGGACGCATCGCTGCTTATCGTTGTGGGCTCCCTGCTGGCTGGCGTGGTATTTTTAACGCTGTTTGTCCGCCGCCAGCAGCGTTCGGCACAGCCGATGATCGACTTCTCTTTGTTCCGTAACCGCATGTTTGCCAGCGGCATTAGCGTGGCAATCATCACCATGATCGCGTTGACCGGCATTGAGCTGGTGTTGACCCAGCGTCTACAGCTGGTACTGGGCCTGACGCCGCTATTAGCGGGACTGTCAATTTTACCCATCCCGATTGGCTCCGCCCTTGCCTCACCGCTGGCGGGCGTCATGCTGCCGCGCTGGGGAGGTGCAAAATTAATGGTCTTTGGCCTGCTGGTCACGACGATTGGCATGAGCGGCATGGCTTTGCTGGCCGATTACAGCCTGACGCCGCAGCTCGGCGCGCTATTTGTCATCGGACTGGGGCTAGGCGTAGCGTTTACCGCGGCTTCGACCTCAATCATGCTTAACGCCCCGGAAGAGAAAGCCGGGATGGTCGCGGCGATAGAGGACGTTTCCTGGGAAATGGGCGGCGTGTTCGGTGTCACCTTGCTGGGTGGGCTGATGACTGCCGTCTACAGCGCAAGCCTGGTACTGCCGAATGGGTTAGTCACCGGAAATACGGCCTATGACAGCCTGGACGAGGCGCTGCATCTTGCTGGCACTATGAGTAAGGCAAGCGCTGAGATGCTAACGGACCTGGCGCGTACCGCCTTCAGCCAGGCCTATCTGACCGTGGTGATCTGCGCTGCTGCGCTGGTCGCCGTCAGTACTGCGGTATTGAAATATGTGCTGCGCCAACCACAAAACCGATCCAGCCAGATAGTTAAAAACTGATAAGATGCCGCATTAGCGTTTTAGATAACTGTGGATACATCATGAAAGAAGCACCGGACACGCTGAGAAGCAAAATCCTGAGCGGGGCCATTGAGCTGTTCATTGAGAAAGGCGTCGAGAAAGTCACCACCCGCGAGCTAACCGAGCGGGTGGGCATTTCGCGTAGCCACATTTATCACTACTTTCGCGACTGGCAAACGCTGTGCATTGAGGCCATGACCGAGTTTTTAATGGCCGACCTGCACAGGTTTACCGACGAAACGCTTGCTCTTTCTCCGGAAAATAAGCTTCAACGCCTGATCCATATTTACCTTCCCCACGCGCCGGACGCGGTCTGGCAGCTTTACGGCGCGCTCTGGCACCAGGCGGCACACAGTAGCCTCTGGGCCGAGCTGGCGCTGTTGATGACGCAGAAATGGGAAAAGGTGCTGGCCGATATTGTCGATGATGGCATTAAGGCCGGCGTGTTTAGGGCGGTAGATGCAGCCAGAACCACTCGCCAGTTCAGCGCCCTGCTGAATGGCTACGCCGACAAACTGCTCGTCGCCTCAGCCCCCGCCGACAGGCAACTGGCGCTGGACGACATCGACGGTTTTATCGGCCTGGTTCTGCGCGCTGGCTAAATCGCTATCCTGCGGCTTATCTCGACAACCCGGTCGCTCGGCAAGCGGTAATAATGCGTCACATGCGTGGCGTTTCTCACCATAAAGGCGAAACACTTGCGCTGCCAACCGGGCAGACCGTTGCCGTCCTCCCGGGCAACAATGGTTTCATGGCCAAGGTAATACGTCACGTCCTCAACGCTAAAGGCGCACGCCATTTCCCCTAACCTCGCCATCAGCTCAGGAATATGTGGCCGCTCCATAAAACCGTACTGGGCAATACCGCGCCAGTAGCCTGGGGCCTGCTCCACGATAATCAGCCTTTCACCGGCCGGCACGCGCGGCACGTTCATGATTGAAATTGTCAGCGACAGCACCTGCTGCTGCAGGGCGTGGTTGCGGGCCACGTGCCAGCGCATCACCGGCGGGATGCCGTTGCGGGTTTTGGTCAGGAACACCGCCGAACCCTGCACGCGCGGCACTTCTCGCTCTTTCAGGGCGGCAAAAAACGTGTTTACGTCGATAACCTTTTCGTTCACCGCACGAGACGCCGCCGTCGCGCCACGGTGCCAGACCAGCATCGTGGTGCAGACTACCGCCGCCAGCAGCAGCGGAATATACCCGCCTTCCAGCACCTTAATCAGGTTGGCTATAAGGAAGCAGGTATCGACAATTAAAAAGCCCCCCGCCACCAGCGCGCTGGTCAGCCGCCGCCACTGCCAGATGTGGCGCATTGCCACGTACAGTAGCCCGGACGTCATCAGCATGGTGAGGGAAACGGCTATCCCGTAAGCCGCCGCGAGATTTTCAGACGACTTAAAGAACACCGTCAGGAACAGCGTAACGCCCATCAACAGCCAGTTGATTGTGCCGATATAAATTTGCCCGTAGCTCTCCGCTGCCGTCTGGCGAATACGCAGGCGCGGCAGCCAGCCCAGCTGTATTGCCTGTCGGGTCATCGAGAACGCCCCGGTGATAATCGCCTGGCTGGCGATAATTGTGGCGAGCGTGGCAAGGATCACCAGCGGGATCAGCAGCGCAGGTGGGCAAAGGCGGAAGAAGATATTCTGGGTGATATCGGCCCCGGAAAGGATCAGCGCCGACTGCCCGGCATAGTTGAGCAGCAGGCTCGGAAACACCACGCCGTACCACGCCAGCCAGATAGGCTTTTTGCCGAAATGCCCCATGTCGGCATACAGCGCTTCCGCCCCGGTAACGCACAGAAACACGCCGCCCAGCACCATAAAGCTGACAAAACCATTGGACACAAGGAACTGCAGGCCGTACCACGGATTGATAGCCAGCAGCACGGCAGGATGCTGGGCAATGCCCCAAATCCCCAGCCCGGCGATAGAAATAAACCACAGTGCCATAATCGGCCCGAAAACTTTGCCGATCTTCGCCGTACCAAATGGCTGAACGGCAAACAGCAGCACCAGAATGGTCACCGCAATCGGCAACACCCAGGTTTCTGCCTCCGGCAGGATCATGTTCAGCCCTTCAATGGCGGAGAGCACCGAAATAGCGGGCGTAATCGCCCCGTCGCCATAAATCAGCGCTGCGCCCAATAAGGCCGCCAGCACCACCCAGCGCGAGCCTTTGTCCCGAGCCACCAGCAGCGACATCAGCGCCATAATCCCGCCCTCACCGTGGTTGTCGATGCGCATGGCGAACATCGCATACTTTACCGAGGTAATAAGGATAAGCGTCCAGATAATCAGCGACAGCAGCCCCAATATCACCGACGGGGTTGGGTTGTTCCCGGAAAGCAACAGTACCGTTTTCAGGGTATAAAGCGGGCTGGTGCCGATATCGCCGAACACCACGCCGAGCGCGCTCCCGGCGAGAATAAACTTATGCGGCGAGGTCCCGGAGGCTTCCGCACCGTCCGTCTGCGGCTGGTTTGTCATGAACAGTCCTTTCTGTGATTTTTCTGGTAGTTGCCATGACAAAGTATAGAGGTGGATGAAAAACTTCAGATAAACAGCGGCAAATAAAAAAGGCCCAACGGTTCCCCGTCAGGCCAAAAGGTACTCCACAGTAAAACTGTCGTCTTAGTTAAAGACCATCCCACCGTCGATAAGCAGTGACTGGCCGGTCATGTAGTCGGAATCCGCGCTTGCCAGGTAAGACACGCAGGCCGCGACATCTTTCGGCTCGGACAGACGACCAAGCGTAATGCGTTTAGCAAACTCGGCGGTGCCGTAGCCGAGCGGTTTGCCTGCGGCTTCTGAAACCTGGCGGTCAATTTCGGCCCACATCGGGGTTTTGACGATCCCCGGGCAGTAACCATTAACGGTGATGCCAAGCGGAGCCAGGTCACGCGCGGCGGTTTGGGTCAGGCCGCGAACGGCAAATTTGCTGGAACTGTAAACGGCCAGCTCAGGGTTGCCCACATGCCCTGCCTGGGAACAGGCGTTGATGATTTTCCCGCCGTGGCCTTCCGCTTTGAAGGCTTTAACCGCGGCCTGAATACCCCAGATAACGCCTTTCACGTTGATGTTGTAAACCTTGTCGACGATTTCCGGGGTGATGTCTTCGATTGGCGTAGAAGGCGCAACCCCTGCGTTGTTCACGATAACGTCAAAACCACCCAGCCCTTTACGGGCAGCCTCAACGGCGGCAAACACCCCATCGCGATTGGAAACGTCGACGGTCACCTCCAGCGCGCGGCCGCCGTTGCGGTTGATTTCGTCCGCCACTTCTTTTGCCGTTTTCGCGTTATAGTCGGCTACGGCAACGGCAAAGCCGTCTTTGGCCAGGCGCAACGCGATAGCTTTACCGATCCCCTGACCGGCACCGGTAACCAGTGCTACTTTTTTCATCACAATATCCTTCTGTCATTTAAAGAATTTGGCTGAGATGCAGCTGACTCATCAGCAGAGGGTTGTCGCTGTAATCAACCGGAATCGCTACCACCGCCGGACCGTTGACGTCCATTGCGGCACGTAAAGTCGGCTCCAGCGCCTCAGCGCTTTCTACCGCAAAGCCCCGTGCGCCGAAGGCGTCCGCGTAAGCCTTGAAATCCACCGGCCCAAAGTTAACGCCGGACAGGCGCTGGTATTTTTTCTCTTCCTGGATCGCCACCATGTTGTAGGCGTTATCCACCCAGATGATGTGCAGTACGTTAGCGCCGAGGCGCACCGCCGTTTCAAGCTCCATGCTCGACTGCAGGAAACCGCCGTCGCCGGACACCGAAACCACCTTGCGGCCCGGATTAACCAGCCAGGCGCCAATCGCCCACGGCAGCGCCACGCCCATAGTTTGCTGGCCGTTCGAGATCATCAACTGACGTGCGCGGAAGCTGTAAAGGTAACGTGCAATCCAGATATGGAAGCTGCCCATATCAACGGTTAAGGTCACGTCGTCATTCACGATGTCCTGCATCGCACGAACGATACGCAGCGGGTGGAGAGCAAACTGATTAAGCTGCGCGCCACGGCGGCTCAGCAGTTCGCGCTGATGCTGCCTGTCGACAAGAATTTCGGAAGCGCGCGGGCTAAGTACCAGCGGTTTTTCAATACGAGACGTCAGTTTTTCCAGCGTCCCCGCGATGTCGCCGACCAGTTCAACGTCCGGAACATAGTTACGCTCTTCATAGGCTGGCAGCACATCAATATGCACCAGCGTAGCATCGCCGGTATTCCACATGGCGGGCTCGTATTCCACCGGGCTGTAACCGATGCAAACGATCAGATCCGCCAGCTGTAACAGGCGGTCGCCAGCCTGGTTATTAAACAGACCGATACGCCCGGCAAAGCGGGAAAAATGCTGCTGATTAACCGCCCCGGCCGCCTGATAGGTGCTAGTGACCGGAATATGACTTTTCTCAAGCAGATGGCGCAGCGCGGCGCTGTTTTCATCCTGACTTGCCATCAGGCCAAGGAGGAAGATCGGGTTTTTAGCGCCCGCGATAAGCTTCGCAACTTCCTCAATGGCAGCATCCGGCGCGGCACCGGCTTTAATGGATCCGCTGGCAGGCAGAATATTGCCGGTCGCCGGACCGTCGCATATGTCCTGCGGAAGGCTCACAAAGGCGCTGCCCGGACGGCCATGCTCAGCGGCACGGAACGCATTGGAAACCACTTCGGCAATCGCATCGGAAGAAGAGACCTCGACAGAATATTTGGTGACCGGGCTGAACATCGCCACAGTATCCATGCTCTGGTGTACCTGTTTGGCTTTGTCCGCGCGTTTTACCGCTCCGCCCAGCGCCACAACCGGGTCGCCTTCGCTATTCGCCGTGGCCATGCCGGTTATCAGGTTCGAACACCCCGGGCCGGAAGTGACCAGCGCAACGCCCGCTTTCCCGGTAATACGCCCGACCGCCGCAGCCATAAAAGCCGCATTGGCCTCGTGACGTACCGGGATAAGCTCGATCGGCGAGTCATTAAGGGAATCAAAAACCTTGTCAATTTTCGCGCCGGGGATGCCAAAAACGTGCTTCACGCCCTGAGCTTCTAACTGCCCAACAACCATGTCAGCACCGTGCGCCCACTGACGCTGAGGTTTTTTATTATTCATTGCTCATCTCTCCTTCAGGGAACGCTAGTTTTCGACCGCACGAATAGCGGCATCGAGGTTTTCGGGGTGCAGGTTGGCGTTAAGAAACGCACTGTCTGCCGGGAGGTCGAGCATCAGCTTGTGGATCTCGCCGAAGGTCAGCACCCCCTGCTCAAGCTGATAGTCGAGCAGATGCCCACCACCCTGACGGTCGTCAGTAATAAAGTGCTCGTGATACCCCGCCACGTTAATGCCCTGCATATGCTGTGGGGTGCGGAACCCCACCAGCACACCGGCGCGGGCGTTAAAGCGGAACACCGGCTGGTCGTCCAGCACGTCGGTCATCGCGCGGTAAGGCGGTTTCTGGCGAGGCACGGTGCGGGTATGGGCATGGCGGAAATGGCCGTCGATACGCAACGCGCAGAACAGGTTATCGGAAGGGATTTTGGCGTCGATAATCTCATGTAGCTTCTGACGGCTGGTAAGGCTATCGAGGGTCAAGCGGTATTGCGGCCGGAACCAGGTCATCACGGCAAACGGCGTTTTCTGTTTCGGATCGGCGGCTCTGGCGCTGCCGTCCGAGCGCAGCTGGTAGACTTTGCTATTAAAGGCGATCATCTCGCCATCAAGTTCATTAAAGGTGCCCAGACCAAAGTCGCCCTGCTTCAACAGGTCAGCCATGGTGGTTTCCCCTTCATAGACTCCGCTCAGCAGCGCGCTCATCAACGAGGTCTGATATATCATGTTTTCTTTATTTCTTGCGGCGAAGGTCTCAACCATTTCTAGCAGACTTTTCTCGCAGGAACATAGTGTTAGGTCGCTCATCGCGTCTGTCCTCGCACTGGGAAGGTTAAGAAACGTTAATAAGATGTTGACTCGATCCAGCTCACAGTTCCAATATAAATATCCCCCAGGTTTGAGACGTTTTTGATATGGAACTTCGCTATCTCCGCTATTTCGTCGCCGTCGCCCAGACGCGGCACTTCACCCGCGCAGCAGAATTACTGGGTATCTCCCAGCCCCCCCTCAGCCAGCAAATCCAGCGCCTGGAGCGCGAAGTGGGTACCCCACTGCTGCACCGCTTAACGCGTGGCGTGGAGTTAACCGATGCAGGGGAAGCGTTCTACCAGGATGCCTGCCAGATTCTGGCGCACAGCGACGCCGCGCTTGAGAAGGCCCGCGGCATAGCCCGTGGGGTTAACGGCAAGCTGTCTCTGGGCATCGCCAGCTCTAACGCCCTTAATCCGAAGATCTTTTCTCTGCTGCGCCAGTTTCAGGAGCACTACCCCGCCATTGAGCTCTGCCAGCGAGAGACCAATATGGCCGGGTTGATGCAGGAACTGGATGAAGGAGTGCTGGATGTGGCGTTTGTTCGTCTGCCGTGTGAAAGCAGCAAGCGGTTTAACCTCAAGCTGATTGACGAGGAGCCGATGGTGATAGCCCTGCATCAGGATCATCCGCTTTCCGATGAGAGCGAACTGGCGCTGCAGGCGCTGGTCGATGTTACGCCGGTGCTTTTCCCTCAGGAAGTGGCACCGGGACTCTATGAATTGATGTACAACGCCTGTCTGCGGGCAGGTATTGAACTGAAAGGGGCGCGACAGGCCTCGCAAATCTCGTCCTCGCTAAGCATGGTTAGCGCCGGGTTCGGCTTTGCTCTGGTACCACAATCCATGGCCTGCATCGCCTGCCCAAACGTCACATTTCATGCGCTACGCGGTGACCAGGTGAAAACGGACGTCGCCCTCGCCTGGCGGCAGTTTGAGCGATCGTCCTCGGTGAAGCGTTTTTTACAGCTGTTTTAATAGCGGTACCCTCAGGCACCGTCGACGATGGTTTACAGATTAACCATTCCAAGCTCGGCGCGGCTGTAGCGGTCGCCCGCAACGTTAACCGGCGCAAAAGCCTGCGATAAGCGAGCAATCTGCTCCGGCGCCAGAGCAAGATCGGCGGAGGCCATATTCTCCCGGATGTGCCCGATACGCCGCGCGCCCGGAATCGGCACAATGTCGTCGCCCTGAGACAGTAGCCAGGCCAGAGAGACCTGCGCGGCACTGGCGCTATGCGCGGCCGCAATCTCTTCCAGGACGGCAATCAGCACCTGGTTTTTCTCCATTTCCTGCTGCTGGAAGCGGGGTAAAGAACGGCGGAAGTCATCAGCCGCCAGTCCCTGCAGATCTTTCATCTTGCCGGACAGGAACCCGCGCCCGATTGGGCTATACGGAACAAACCCTACCCCCAGTTCCCGGCAGACAGGCAGGATGTCGCCTTCAACTTCGCGGCTCCAGAGAGAGTATTCAGATTGCAGCGCAGAAATGGGGTGAACGGCGCAGGCCCGGCGTAGCGTGGCGGCGGAAGCCTCCGACAGCCCAAGCCAGCGGACTTTGCCCTCCTGAACCAGATCCGCCATCGCACCCACCACGTCTTCAATAGGCACGGACGGATCCACCCGGTGCTGATAAAGCACATCAATGGTTTCCACCCCCAGGCGCTGCAGTGACCCTTCCACCGACCGGCGGATGTGTTCTGGCCGACTATTTACGCCGTCCATACGTTCCCGGCCTTGCCCCTCATCCTTGATATGAAAACCAAACTTTGTGGCAATAACGACCCGATCTCTGACCGGACGCAGGGCTTTACCCACCAGGACCTCGTTTTCATAAGGACCATAAACCTCTGCGGTATCAAAGAAAGTGACGCCCGCCTCCACCGACTGACGCAGGGTATCCAGCGCGGTTTTTTCATCAGAACCGCCGTAGGCAAAACTCATGCCCATGCAGCCAAGACCCAACGCGGAAACTTCAGGCCCGTTTTTGCCAAGAATACGTGTTTTCATAGTCCATCTCCTCTGTAAGTACGGCGAGTATGACGGCTCTGATAATGGCTGATAAGATAGTTAATAATTGACGGACTGCTGAGTGAAATTCATGAATAGGATACCGGATCTCAATGTGCTGGCTGCCTTTGCGGCAGTCGCGCGCCACCAAAGCTTCCGTAAGGCGGCTGAAGAGCGCGGCGTCAGCGCCTCCGCGCTTAGCCATACGGTACGTGGGCTCGAAGAGCAGATGAACCAACGTCTGCTGAACCGCACGACCCGCAGCGTGACGCTGACGGCCGCCGGGGAGCAGCTTTTTACCCAGATAGTCCCGTCACTTACCGCCATACATCAGGCGGTCAACGACCTGGAGAACAGCGGACGGGCCGTGTACGGCACGCTCAGGCTCAATATGCCGCACAGCGCGGCGCAGCTGCTTATCGCCCCTATCCTGAGCGACTATCATCGGCTTTACCCGGCGGTCAGACTGGAGATCATCGCCGATGACCGCCTGACCGATATTGTCCGCCAGGGGTGCGATGCCGGGATCCGATTCGGACAAAGTCTGCAGCCTGAGATGATCGCCGTTGCGGTGGGCAACGCGCAGCAGTTTTCCGTCGTTGCCTCCGCCGATTACCTCCGCCGCTACGGGGAGCCAGAGGTGCCGGAGGCGCTGCTGTCCCATCGCTGTATCGGCCGGGTTTTTCCCTCGGGGAAATGCTACCAATGGGAATTCCTGCGCGACGGCAGAGTGTTTACTGTCGCAGTACCCGGGCACCTGGCGCTGAGCCATGAAAGTATGATCCGCAGCCAGGTGCTGGAAGGAAACGGTATCGCCTATGTTTACCGCTCCCTTATTGAAGATGAGATAAATTCAGGCACCCTGCAGGAAATCCTCACGGCGTGGCTCCCTCCTCCCGAGCAGTTTTACCTGTACTACTACGGCCGCCGCCAGGTGCCAGCGGCGCTGAAAAAGCTGATTGAACTGCTCCGCGCCTGACCACTTTCAAATCATGAACGACGTTCATGTTCTAATGAAATTAAATCACTTTTACTAAAACTGTGACTCAGGCATAAAAGATGCAATATTGTTAACGACATGCAATGTGAAGATTACTGACAGGTAAAACCACAGATAACCGAAGGTTATCCGTGAGAAATCAAGCAGTAGATACAGGCCAAAAAACAGAATTAAGGTGCCGGATTACCATGACTAAAGCGTTTACTTTTACTCTTAAGAGCATTGTTTTTGATGAGAATTACAACCCATCAGGGAATACGCGCATCACAACCAATTTTGCTAACCTGGCCCGCGGCGAGAAGCGTCAGGAGAACCTGCGTAACGCTTTGATCATGATTGATAACCGCTTCAACTCCCTGGCGAACTGGGACAACCCGACCTCCGACCGCTATGGCGTTGAACTTGAAATTATTT
The DNA here is from genome assembly GCF_036500665.1 of Cedecea sp. Taxonomy (NCBI): domain Bacteria; kingdom Pseudomonadati; phylum Pseudomonadota; class Gammaproteobacteria; order Enterobacterales; family Enterobacteriaceae; genus Cedecea; species Cedecea sp. The sequence continues at coordinate 27,097 of NZ_DASYBS010000105.1, read as the reverse complement.
CCGTTGAGCTGGATGTCGAAGGCAAGGGCAACACCTTCCCGGCGATTGAGATCTTAAAAACCCACGTGCTGGATAAGAAAACCGGCCAGCGCATCGAAGGCATCGTCGGCAACAACTTCTCCTCCTACGTTCGCGACTACGATTTCAGCGTCCTGCTGCCAGAGTACAACCAGGATCGTGAAAAATTCACCATTCCGGAAAACTACGGCGATCTGCACGGGAACTTGTTCAGACACTTTATTGGGTCAGATACCTACAAAGAAAACTTTAACAAAGCCCCGGTGATTTGCCTGAGCGTATCCAGCAAAAACGTTTACCGCCAGACCGGCAACCGCCACCCGGTGCTCGGCATCGAATATGAACAAGATTCATCTTCCCTGACCGATCTCTATTTCAACAAAATGGGGCTGAAGGCTCGCTACTTCATGCCGCCAAACAGCGTGGCGCCTTTTGCCTTCTACCACACGGGCGATCTGGTGAATGACTACTCGAACCTCGAGCTTATCAGCACCATCAGCACCATGGAGACGTTCCAGAAGATCTATCGCCCGGAGATTTACAATGCGAATTCTCCGGCCGGGCTGTGCTTCCAGCCAAGCCTGAACCACCAGGATCATTCATTTACTCAAATTGTTTACGATCGTGAAGAACGCAGCCGTTTGGCCATCGAACAAGGGAAGTTTACTGAACAGCACTTCATCAAACCGTACCAAACAATTTTAGAGCAGTGGTCTGCCAACTACCCTCTTTGAGACACCAAATACAAGGTTATTCGACATGAAAAGATTATTGCCTACGTCCACTGCCGGCAGCCTGCCTAAACCGTCCTGGCTGGCCCAGCCTGAAACGCTGTGGTCGCCGTGGAAGCTGCAGGATCAGGAACTCATTGAGGGTAAACAGGATGCCCTGCGCCTGTCGCTGCACGAACAACAGCTGGCGGATATCGACATCGTCAGCGACGGCGAGCAGACTCGTCAGCACTTCGTGACCACCTTTATCGAACACCTGGATGGCGTGGATTTCGAGAAACGCGAAACCGTGCGCATCCGTAACCGCTACGACGCCAGCGTCCCGACCGTAGTTGGCGCTGTGGCTCGTCAAAAACCGGTGTTTGTGGAAGACGCTAAGTTCCTTCGCAAACAGACCGACAGGCCAATCAAATGGGCGCTGCCTGGCCCGATGACCATGATCGACACGCTGTACGACAACCACTACAAAAGCCGCGAAAAACTGGCCTGGGAATTTGCCAAAATCCTGAACCAGGAAGCGAAAGAACTGGAAGCCGCCGGCGTGGACATCATTCAGTTTGATGAGCCAGCCTTCAACGTGTTCTTCGATGAAGTGAACGAATGGGGCATCGCCACGCTGGAACGCGCCATCGAAGGCCTGAAGTGCGAAACCGCCGTGCACATCTGTTACGGCTACGGCATCAAAGCCAACACCGACTGGAAGAAAACGCTGGGCTCCGAATGGCGCCAGTACGAAGAGGCGTTTCCAAAACTGCAGACCTCGAACATCGACATCATCTCGCTGGAGTGCCACAACTCCCACGTACCGATGGACCTGCTCGAGCTGATTCGCGGCAAGAAAGTGATGGTGGGTGCCATCGACGTAGCCAACCACGCCATTGAAACCCCGGAAGAAGTGGCCAACACGCTACGTAAAGCGCTGCAGTTTGTTGATGCCGAAAATCTCTACCCTTCCACCAACTGCGGCATGGCACCGCTGCCGCGCCATGTGGCGAGAGGCAAACTGCACGCGTTAAGCGCAGGGGCCGAGATCGTGCGCAGAGAGATTCTGGGTAAATAACCGGAAGTTAATGTTGCCAGCCTGGCGGTTGAGAGATCGCCAGGTTTTATGACTCGCTCAGTTCTTCGCTTAAGCACTCTCAGATTTCAAGAGCAGCAACGACCGCAGCTTCCATTTTCTCCGGGGTAGTGAGCGGTGCAAAACGCTTGAGCGGCTTCCCGTCCCGTCCAATCATGAACTTTGTGAAGTTCCACTTGATACGTCCCCCCAGCACGCCTGGCAATTCATTTTTCAGATAACGAAACACAGGATGCGCGGCGGTGCCGTTGACCTCGACTTTTGCGAACATCGGGAAGCTCACGCCGTAGTTAATGTGGCAGGTCCGCGCGATTTCATCGGCATCGCCGGGTTCCTGCTTACCAAACTGGTTGCAGGGGAAACCAAGCACCACCAGCCCCTGCGCGGCGTACTTCTTATACAGCGCTTCAAGGCCCACGTACTGCGGCGTAAAGCCACACTGGCTGGCGGTATTCACCACCAGAACCAGCTTGCCGGCGTAATCAGACATAGAAATCTGTTGGCCAGTCAGGCTGGTGGCGGTGAGTTGATGAAAGGGGTTCATGTTGGAGTCCTTAGAGCTTGTCGACATTGCCACACCGTATATAGGATCTTTTCATTCAGGCCAAACGTTATGAACAGAACATCATAGGTGACGTGAATAACCTTAGATGAATGTCCCTGTTTGCGTATTTATTTCGGCCAGCAGCCAATGTTCAAAATCTCTTAATGCGGAGTCGTTGATTCCCGTTTCTGCCGGTTTAACAAAACAGAATTTTTTATTCAACGAGTCCGATTCCGGCCAGGGCGCGACCAGCCTTCCGTTGTCGAGTTCTTGTGCAACGTACATGCGCGGCACCAGGGCAACGCCCTGCCCGGCCAATGCGGCAGCAATGGCCATCTCATGAAGATCGTACCGGGCGCCCTGCGCCAGATTATCAAGGCTTATTCCCGTTTCCCGGGCATAGTGATGCCATGCGTCCGGGTTCAATCGTCGGTGAATTCTTGGCAAATCATTCAACTGTCCCTTTCCCTCATGGCCTGTTAACAAAGCCGGGTGGCAGACGGGAACCAGTTTTTCCTCAAAGAGGAATTGCACGCGCATCCCGGCCCACGCGGCATGCTCAAAATGCACGACGGCATCAAAACCGCTTCCGCTCAAAACGAAAGGATCGGTTCTGGCGGCAATATTTAGCGTGATGTCCGGATGTAAGGCGGTAAAACGGCTCAGCCGGGGGATAAGCCATCGGCTCGAAAATGTCGGCAGCGCGGCAATATCCAGGCTCCTGCTGTCCCTGGGCATACCCATTATGTATTGAGTATCTCTTTCAATTCGCTCAAGCGTTTCGCGAACATGAGAGGCATAACGCGCCCCGACAGGGTTGAGTTTTACGCGGCTCCCTGCCCGGTCAAATAATCGACAGCCCAGTAAAGATTCAAGGCGTGCAATCTGGCGGCTAATAGCCCCTTCTGTCAGCGAAAGCTCCTCGGCGGCTCGGGCAAAATTACCGTGACGGGCAGCCGCCTCAAAAGCCTGCAGGGATGTACTGCTGGGAATTTTTCTACGCATACGCCTCCAGGAACCGGACGGGCAATGAACGCTCAATGACTAAATATCACTGAGCGATGAAATAATATCGATTCATTCGCGAAAATACAGCCGGTAGCATGATAAAAAATCACTGAGGTCTGTATGAAACATTTATATTTTCCATCCTGCCAGATTGGCGATTTTCTGGTTACCGCCCTAAGTGATGGCGCTATGCCAGCGAGCCTGGATTTACTTTCTGGCATCGACATCTCTGAAGCAGAAGCCATCCAGCAAAGTGCTGGCCTCGCTGAGCCTGGCCATATTCATATCAACTGTTACCTGATTCGCGGCAAGGGGCGAATTCTTCTGGTGGATACGGGTACTGGCGGGAGGAACAATGTGGGCGGGCAACTGAGAGCCAACCTTGCGGCTCTTGAGATCTGCCCTGATGATGTGGACGCGGTCGTGTTAACGCACTGCCACCCCGACCATATTGGTGGCCTGCTGGATGCTGAAGGAAACCCTGTCTATCGACAGGCGGAACTTCATCTGCACCCTCTTGAAGCAGATTACTGGCGGGATGATGAAAAACAAACAGGCGCTAACGAGCGGGGAAAACTTAACTTCAGGCTGGCCCGCCAAACACTTGAGGCGTACGCATCAAGTCTGCGTTTTTTTACCGGGGGTGAAATCACAGCGGGCATTCTCCCGGTTTGGTTGCCTGGCCACACGCCCGGCCACACCGGCTTTCGCATCGATGCGGATGATAAAAGCTTACTCATATGGGGGGACATCGTTCATTACCCCCACATTCAGTCGGTGCAGCCCACCGCCTCCATTCTCTTTGACGTTGACCCGGTGCAAGCCGAACAAACGCGGAAAAATGTGCTGAAACTGGCTGCAAGGGAAAAACTGCTTATCGCAGGCATGCATCTGGACCAGACAGGGTTTGCCACCCTTAGCAGGGTTGATGATGGGGGCCCTACTTCCTATGCCCTGACTGCACAGGGATGAGCGCATTCGCCCCAGGGTTTGCCAGAAATTCGCGCCTTAAGCAGCTCGATAAATCTTTGCGCCCTGGGGCTTCTTTCTGCCTGCGACGCGCCGCTCAGCGCCACGATGTCGGCATCCGGCAGCGTATATTCCGGCAGGAGTCTCACCAGCTCGCCGCGGTGAATTTGCGGCAGCACATCCCATTCGGAGCGCATGATGATTCCCCTGCCCGCCAGCGCCCACTCTTTGACCACACGCCCCTCGTTGCTCGACAGCTTTGGCGTAATACGCTGCGGGCAGTCCCCTTGTGGGCTGGAAAAACGCCACAGCGTGACGTCTTCGCTGTTTTCCCGCAGCGCAATACAGTCGTGCTCCACTAACTGTGCTGGCGTCAGCGGCCTGCCTTTTCGGCTGAGGTAATCCGGTGAAGCACAAACGAAGCGTTGGTTCGGCGCAAGTTTAATGCAGTGCATGCTGGAGTCGCGCAGCTCACCGATAAAAATCACCAGGTCCCACTTGTGCAGCGTGGCCCAGTGCGGGTCATCGGACAGCGTTAGCTCCACTTCGAGGTTTTCATGCTGCGCGGCATACTCCCCCAACAACGGCGCGATATAGTCATTGCCAAATCCCAGCGGGGCCAGCACGCGCAGCTTGCCTCTTACCTGCTGCCGCCGGTCATCCAGTGCCGCCTGTAATCCCGCCAGCTCGGTAAGAATTTTCTCCGCCCGGCTCAGCAGCAGCGAGCCTTCATCGGTGAGCGAAACCTGCCGCGAGGGCCGCAAAATAAGATCGACGCCCAGTCTTTGCTCCAGCCCTCTCAGACGCTGCGTGACTGAGGGCGGCGTGACGTTCAGCGCCCTTGCGGCGGCAGCCAGCGTGCCGTGGGTGGCGATAGTGCGGAAGAAAGAGAGATCGTCGCTACTTATCATTAACCTGAAACCTAATCATTCATTGCTTTTATATTAATTTATACCTAATCAGACGAATGGCAACATAACCTCTCACACAACAGGAGAGCCGCTATGCCCGCTGACTGGATAACCACCCTTGATACCCCTTTTTTACTGATTGAGAAAAGCAAATATCTGCTCAACATTGAGCGGCTTTATTCCCGCGTTGACGCCCTGGGAAGCGTGGTCCGGCCGCACCTTAAAACGCTGCGTTCCATTGAGGCCGCACGTTACCTGCTTAAACAAAGTGATTCTCCGGCCACGGTTTCGACGCTCGCCGAGGCTGAGTCATTTGCTGCCGCGGGCTACACGAATCTGCTTTACGCCGTCGGCATTGCGCCCCATAAACTCCCTCGCGTTGCGGCGCTGATGAGCAAAGGCGTGAATATTCATATTCTGCTCGACAGCGAACGGCAGGCCGACGCCGTGGCCGCATTTGGTAAAGAGCATAGACTCAAATTTTCGGTGTTTATTGAAGTGGACTGCGACGGCCATCGCGGCGGATTACCGCCGGATAGCGATGCCCTTCCAGACCTGGCACGTATTATCGAAAAAAGCGGTTCGACGCTAACCGGGCTGTTGGCTCACGCCGGTGAATCCTACAACTGCCGCACGGAGGACGCGATTTTAGCCGCTGCCCGAGCCGAGTGCGCCGCGATCAAAACCGCCGGTGAACGCTTACGCACACACGGTTACGCCTGCCCGGTGTTAAGCGTGGGCGCCACGCCGACGGCCCACTTTGCGGACGATCTTACCGGCATCAGTGAAGTCAGAGCCGGGGTGTTTACCACCTTCGACCTGGTGATGAAAAACGTCGGTGTCTGCCGCCTGGAGGATATTGCGATTAGCGTCGTCGCCACGGTGATCGGCCACAACAGGGAGAAAGGCTGGGTATTTATTGATGCGGGCTGGATGGCGCTTTCCAGAGACCGGGGAACCGCCCCCCAGAGCGAAGACTATGGCTACGGCCTGGTTTGCAACCTGAACGGTGAACCGTACGAAAATCTTCTGGTCACGACCACCAACCAGGAGCACGGCATTATCACTTTGCCGCCGCAGTCAGCTTTTGAGGTCGATAATTTCCCCGTTGGCAGCCGGGTGCGTATTCTGCCCAACCACGCCTGCGCCACCGCCGCCATGCACCCGCAGTACCACGTCCTCAGCGAAGATGGCCAGGGGCATGAACTGTGGCAGCGGATCGTCGGCTGGTAGGGGTATGGCAGGCCTGCAACGCGACGGGCCTGCCGTTTAGCGCTAGCGCGGTTTAACCACCAGCAGGGTATGGAACCCCGGCGTTTTTATCAGACGATCGATACGTAAATCAGCCTGCTCCAGCAGGCATTGGTATTCGGCTTCGCTGCGTTCCCGGCCGGTCAGGAAGGTAAGCATCACCAAATCAAGAAATTTAGCGTAATCCGGCTGATTACGGCCGGTAAGCAGATGTTCGAAAATCAGCAGTTGCCCGTCGGCGTGCATCGCCTTGCGGCACTGACGTAGGATCAGCAGCGCCTGTTCATCTGACCAATCGTGCAGAACGTGCCGCAGAATGTAGGTATCCGCTCCGGCAGGAATATGACTAAAGAAATTGCCGCCCTGCCACGCCAGGCGCGGGTTTAGCCTGTCGGCCTGCTTCTCCACCTCGGCAATCACTTCCGGCAGGTCGAAAATCGTCCCCTCAAGCTGTGGGTTGGCGTCCAGAATGCCCGACAGGAATTTACCCAGCCCGCTGCCAATATCAAACAGCTTCCCGGCCTGGTTGAAGTCAAACGCCGCCAGCGCATCCTCAATGCCTGAAGCAGAATAGGAGGTCATGGCGCTGGCGAACACGCCTCTGGCCTCGGGTTGCTGGCCCAGATAGTCGAAAAACGACTGCCCGTAGAGTTTATCAAACACCGGGCCGTCTTCCGCCAGCGCAACGTCAAGCTGTTCAAAGCAGCGGTTAACCTGCTCCGAGCCCATAAAGCAGGCCCAGCCGTGCAGGGAATCTGGCCGGTCAGTCACTAACATGGCGCTAAGCGGCGTGTTGCGGTAGCCCGCTTCGGTTTCAAAAAAGATCCCGCAGCTGGCGAGCGCACGAAGCAGACGCCTGAGTGACTCGGGCTGGCATTGGCTTTGCTGCGCCAGGCTGGTCAGACTCAGCGTTTGCTCGCCAATCATATCCGCCAGCTTTAAGCGTGCTGCGGCGGTGACGGAATGCACCAACAGAGATTGCATCCCCAACAGCGCAAGCAGCTGGTTACGCGGCGTGGAAGCCATAGGATCGCTAAACGGCTGCCCGGCACTCAGGCCGTTTGCAGCAGGGAAGTTTACAAGAGTGTCGCTCATACAGAATTGGCCTGAAAGAATGCAGAAACCGTGGGTGAAATGGCTCGTTAAGGCCGTGAAAGATTAACGACGCCGTACATCTGCTTATCCTTGCAGGGGAAAGATCCTGAACAGAAAAAGAGCGCGAAAACAGACTAAAAATGGATTTAAAATAGATGGTTAGGAACCTGTCGGCTGGCGCTGGCGACAAGCTATATCACGTCAGAGGCAGTGGATAATAGCGTTTGCTTATGCTTTGGGGTAAAGCTCAGCGGCGCATTGTCGCCAGTGCATGTCATCAGCCCGCGCGGCCAGCAATAGCATGATTAACTGCGCAACTTTTAATCACTCGTGATAAGGTAAAGCACATTCATTGAAAGGTTAATCATCATGTCTTTTATCGATTACGCAATGAAGTTCATCGCTGGTGGGTCGGCAACCACCACGATCGCCTGCCCGATATGCGGGTTTAAGTCCACGCAGCCCCGTTCAAAAATTCGTCTGAAGCAGGCAATGCTTTGCCCCGGGTGTAAATCCCTGTTTGTCGCGCCCCGCTGATCCTCAGGCGTGCCGTCTTACAAAACCCGTGGTCTATACTTAAAGACCGTTACCGCAGCTGTTGAATCCCTGATGCCTCACGCCCATCCTGAGAGAACGTTTCTGAACTGATTTCGCAACTGCTCCTGCGCGTTCACGTCGCATCAGAGCAACCCTATGAAAATGAACCCCAAGGCGTGGCTTAGCCGCTCCCGTACCCAGTCAACCGCCCCCGGACTCGTCCCGTTCCCGGCCAACGATACTGCGGTTGAATCCGAACTCTTTTCCACGCCGCAAATGGAACGCTACGGGCAGAAACTCGCCCGTTCGCATAAGTTGTCCCCTGACAGACAGCCTTATTACCTGCTAAAACGCCTTGGCGACAATGAGGCGGTTATTACGCAAAACTGCTACCTGCTCAATGCCGGGAAAAAAGCCAGCGTGATGCCCGCCGGCGAATGGCTACTGGATAATTACTACCTGATTGAGGAGCAGATCCGCATCGTTCGCCAGCATCTGCCGAAAAACTTTGGCAAGGGGCTTCCGGCGCTGGCGCCGCCGCATCATTGTCCGCGTATTTATGATATCGCGGCCGAGGCAATTGCTCACGGAGACGGGCGCTGGGATGCGGCCAGCCTGACCAGCTATATCACCGCCTACCAGCAGGAAACCCCGCTTACGCTGGGGGAAATCTGGGCGTTACCCGGCATGCTGCGACTGGCCCTCATCGAGAATCTGCGCCGGGTCAGTATCGAGGTGATAAAAGCCCAGCAGGAACGCAACCTGGCCGACGGCTGGGTCAGCCGGATCTTCGAGTGTGCGGAAAATGCCCCCGCCGATGTGATCATGGTGGTCGCCGACATGGCGCGTTCCCACCCGCCGTTGAGCAGCGCCTTTGTCGCCGAGCTGGTCCGCCGCCTGCAGGGGCGCGGTAATATGCTGGCGCTCCCGCTGAGCTGGGTTGAACAGCGTCTTGCCGAACAGGGCGTCACAACCGATACCCTGATCCATAAATTCAATCAGCAGCTTGCCGCCAGCCAGCTCTCCGTCAGCAACAGCATTGCGGGTTTACGTTTACTGGGCGAAACCAGCTGGGAGGATTTTGCCGAAGCCATGAGCGTGGTAGAACAGACGCTGCGTCTGGATCCTGCCGGTATTTATCCCCTGATGCACTTTGATACCCGCGACCATTATCGCCACGTTATTGAGATCCTCGCCAGGGACAGCCGCTTTAGCGAACCGGAAGTCGCCCAACGCGTGCTGGCCCTGACCCGGCAAGCGCCACCTAACACGCCGGGTCACCATATTGGCTACTTTCTGATGGGAGAAGGCCGCCAGCGCCTGGAAATCCAGCTGTCGGCAGATACTTCACTGCTCATCCGCCTGCGGTACAGCTTCACCCAAATCCCCCTGCTTTCGTGGCTTGGCAGCCTGGGTTTAATGACCACTGCGGCGACGGCTGGCATCCTTCACCAGACCGCGCAGCAGGGAATGCGCTGGCTGCTTATCCCTCTGGCGTTACCGCTGATCGCGGTGGTAAGCCAGGTCGTAAGCGACCTGCTGAGCGAGGCAACCACCCGCTTTCGTACCCCGCGGCCGTTGCCGCGAATGGATTTTTCTGCCGGGATCCCGGCGGATTCCGCAACAATGGTAGTGATCCCCTGCCTGCTGACCAGCCGCGAAAGCATCAGTAAACTCGTCACCAGTCTTGAGGTTTGCCGGATCGGCAATCCGAGCGAAAATCTCAGCTTCGCCCTGTTGACCGACTTTACGGATTCGACGCATGAAGACTCGCCGGAAAACGCAGCCCTGCTTGCGCTGGCCCGCTCACAGATAGAGGATCTCAACCGGCGTAACCCGGCGAGCCGCCCGCGCTTTTATTTGCTTCACCGGGCGCCGGAGTGGAACGCACAGCAAAAAGTGTGGATGGGCTATGAGCGCAAACGCGGCAAGCTGGCGTTGCTAAATAGTTGGCTACGCCACCCCGAGGCTCAGTTTTCCAGCGTTGCCGGTCTGCCTGCCCACCAGCTACCGGAGCGCATCAAATATGTCATTACGCTGGACAGCGATACGCTCCTGCCCCGCGACACCGCGCATAAGCTGGTCGCGACGATGGCTCACCCTCTGAACCGCCCGCAGTATGATCCGCTGCGCCAGCGGGTGGTCAAAGGATACGGCATTTTGCAGCCCGGGCTGGCGGAAGAGATGCCGCGCAACGGCCAGGGGCGCTATGCCGCCATGCGCAGCAGCGTACCGGGTAACAACCCTTATTCGATGATGTCATCAGATATCTATCAGGATCTCTTCGGAGAGGGATCGTTTGTCGGCAAGGGCATTTACGATGTCGATATTTTCGTGCAGGCCACGCAAAATACCTGTCCCGAAAATCTGGTACTCAGCCATGATTTGCTGGAAGGCTGCTATGCCCGTTCGGGGCTACTGAGCGAAGTCTTGCTGTATGAGCAATATCCGAATAACTATCTGTCGGACGTCGCGCGCCGCACTCGCTGGATCCGCGGCGACTGGCAATTGCTCAACTGGCTGAAGCCGCGCGTCAGGAAAGCAGATGGCACCCGCGATAAAAACCACTTATCCGCCCTCTCTTACTGGAAATTATTCGATAACCTGCGCCGCAGCCTCGTCGCCCCCTCACTGCTGGCGCTGCTGTTTTGCACGCTGTTGTGGATACCCAATCCGCTTTACTGGCTGGGCGTTCTGGCGCTGGCGTGGCTCCTGCCAACGGGCCTGGCCGTCGGACAGGATCTGCTCAGTAAACCGGCCCGCCGGCCTGTGGGACGGCACCTGCTGCAGGTCGCGACCGGGGCGCTGAAGCGGTTTTCCCGCATCGGCTTGAATATCGTCACGCTGCCACATGAGGCCGGATACTCGCTGTACGCTATTACCGTGACCTTGTGGCGGCTGGGGGTTAGCAAGCGCAACCTTAACCAATGGGCCAGCTTCAGTCCGGACAATGAGCCGTCAAAAATCTCCCCGCTGCGCTTTTACCGTGCCATGTGGCTGAACCTGACCAGCGGCGTAGCCTTAACGGTTCTGACCGCGCATTTTTCCCCGTCGCTCTCGATCATCGCGCTGCCGCTGAGCATTGCCTGGTGCCTCGCGCCGCTGTTGCTGAGTTGGATGAGCCGTCAACCTGTGCGTCACACATTTTCAGCGAATAAAGAGCAGACGTTGCTGCTACGCCAGACCAGCCGTGAAATCTGGGCCTTTGTTGAAACCTTTGCGACGGCGGAGGAAAACTGGCTGCCGCCGGATAACTACCAGCAAATCCCTCAGCCGGTAGTTGCACACCGCACCTCACCCACCAACATAGGCCTCTCGCTACTGGCTAATCTTACCGCCTGGGATTTTGGCTACCTGCCGTCCGGAGACGTTCTGCAGCGTATAACCCTCACGCTGGACTCGCTGGATAAAATGGAGCACTTCCGCGGCCATTTATATAACTGGTACGACACCCGGACCCTCGCCCCGCTTACTCCACGCTATGTCTCAAGCGTCGACAGCGGCAATATGGCGGGTCATTTACTCACGCTGCGTGAAGGGCTGTCTGCCATGCGCGATCAGCCGATATTAAACCCGGCCCGGCTGCTGACGGGGCTGGACGACACGCTGGGGATTCTGGAAAAACACTGGGGCCAGAATGCCCCAACCGGCCTGCGGCTGCTGCGCAAACATTGCCTGAACGCAGCCTCTTTGCCGCCCGCCCGGCTGTTAACCGAACTCAAAAATATGCGCAGTCAAAGCAATCACCTGTCTGCGTCGTACCATCAGGACAACCCGCTGGTGCTACGCTGGCTCGACCATTTACAGCGCCAGTTGGTGCAGCTCAGCCATGAATGGTCGCACCTGCTGGGCTGGTTACCGCAGAGCTATGGCGATCGGGCGCTGCCGTCTCTGAGCTGGCTTGCCCGGGCGAAATTTACCGGCGAAGGCACCCCCCCGGCCTCGGCTATCGCCCAGGCGCGTATGCGGCTGGACATCATTACCGAGCTTGAGCAGCGGCTGAGCGAGCATGCACGAATGGACTTCACCTTCCTCTACAGCGAAGTCACCAGCCTTCTCAGCATCGGCTACAACTGCGACAGCAATACGCTGGATAAAAGCCACTACGACCTGTTGCCCTCTGAAATTCGCCTGACCAGCTTTCTGGCCATCGCCACTAACCAGCTACCGCTTAAAAGCTGGTACGCGCTGGGGCGGCTGTTCACCACCATTGATAACGAAACCGCGTTGATGTCCTGGAGCGGCTCGATGTTTGAGTACCTGATGCCCAACCTGGTGATGCCCACCTGGTCCGGTAGCCTGCTTGCCGAAATGAGCCAGTCGGCGGTAATGCGCCAGATCCACTGGGGAAAAGAGCGCGGCGTACCGTGGGGGGTATCTGAGTCCGGCTACCACGCGTTTGATGTTCAGCAAAACTATCAGTACCAGGCATTTGGCGTACCCGGTCTCGGCCTTCGCCGCGGACTGGCCGACGATATGGTGGTTGCCCCTTACGCCACGCTGCTGGCGCTGATGATTGCCCCGCAAAAAGCCTGTGAAAATCTGATCAGGCTGGAAAAAAACGGCGCGCGCGGGGAGTACGGTTTCTATGAGGCGCTGGACTATACGCCATCTCGCCTGGCGACCGGGCAGCTGTACGCCGTAGTGCAGTCATGGATGGCGCACCATCAGGGCATGGCCTTTCAGGCGCTGGCCCATGTGCTACTTGACGCCCCGATGGCGGACCGCTTTATGTCGAGCTCCGCTTTCCGCTCGGCAAGCCTGCTGCTTCAGGAGCGGGTGCCGGATTCGGTCGACCTATACAGCCCACGCCGCCATTTTGAGTCCCATGAAGGGAGAGTGAAACCGGTTCGCTATGACCCGCGAATCTTCACCTCGGCCGACGGCCCGGTGCCCGAGGTTCAGTTGCTGTCCAACGGACATTATCACCTGATGATGACCCCTGCGGGCGGAGGCTATAGCCGCTGGAACGGCCTTGCTCTCACCCGCTGGCGCAGCGATAGCACCCGCGACAACTGGGGGGCATTCTGCTACATCAGCGATCCGCAAACCGGCGAGGTGTGGAGCAACACCTGGCACCCCATGGGCGACACCAACGCCAGCGATGAAGCGATCTTTACCGATGCCGGCGCGGAATTTAAACGTACCCTCGGTACGCTCGGCGTCAGGACGCAGGTGGTCGTATCACCCGAAGACAATATTGAGCTACGGCGGATCACGCTATTGCACCGGGGCCGTCAGGCTCGCACGCTGGATCTGACAACCTACGCAGAAGTGGTGCTGGCTCCCGCCGCGAGCGATCTGGCGCATCCGGCGTTCAGCAATCTGTTTATCCAGACCGAGCTGGTACCCGCCCAGGACGCTATTTTGTGCCACCGCAGGCCACGCTCCCCGGACGAAAAAAGCCCCAGCCTGTTCCACATGATGGTCGTGCATGGCAGTAACCGCAAAAGCGTGTCGTTTGAAACCGACAGAGCAAAATTTCTTGGGCGCGGCAGGAGTACAGCAGATGCCCTGGCTGCAGGAGCGAATGGGCCACTGAGTAACAGCTCGGGCCCCGTGCTGGATCCCATCCTGGCGATCCGCCAGTCCATCACCCTGCAGCCCGGGCAGCCGGTCACCGTTGATATCGTTTACGGCATCAGCGAAAACCGCCAGCAAAGCCTGGCGCTGCTGGAAAAATACCGCGATCACCCCATCGCCGACCGCGTCTTCGAGCTGGCCTGGTCGCACAGCCGGGTGGTCTTACGGCAAATTAACGCCAACGAAGATGATGCAGCCCTGTTTAACCGGCTCGCCAGCGCGGTGCTTTACCCCAGCCCGGAACTGCGTGCTGACGGCCAGGCCATCAGCCGCAACCGACGCGGCCAGTCCGGCCTGTGGGGTTGGGCAATTTCCGGCGACCTGCCGATTGTGCTGCTCAGCGTCACCAGCGAAGAGAGTATTCTCTCTATCACCACGCTGATTCAGGCTCACCGCTACTGGCGGCTAAAAGGACTGGAGGTGGATCTGGTTATCCTGAATGACGGTCCTGGCGGCTATCAGCAGGTGCTGCAAAACCAAATTATGGACCTGATTTATGCCGGATCCGAAGCCAGCCTGCTGGATAAGTCGGGGGGGATTTTTGTCCGCAATGGCGAGCATCTTTCCGCCGAAGACAAACTGCTGCTGCTAAGCGTGGCGCACCTGTATCTGGATGACCACGCGGGCGGGCTTAATGAACAGCTCGATCGCCGCATTCATATTGTCAAAACGGCGCCGAGGCCGTTTATTCCGCACGTTGCTCCGGGCGTCAATCAGCATCGTCCCTGGTCGCCGGATACCAGTCAGCTGCTGCATTTTAATGGTCACGGCGGCTTTTCTCCGGACGGCCGCGAGTACCAGATAGTGCTGGTGGAAAACGCGCCCACGCCCGCACCGTGGTCCAACGTGTTGGCGAATCCTGATTTTGGCAGCGTGCTGTCAGAGGCCGGGCAAGCCTACAGCTGGTATGAAAATGCCCATGAATACCGGTTAACGCCGTGGGAAAACGATCCGGTCAGCGACCGCAGCGGCGAAGCGTTTTATCTGCGCGATGAAGAAACCGGCGCGTGCTGGTCACCGACCACCCTGCCGATACGCGGCCAGGGGGACTACCTGACCCGCCACGGTTTCGGCTACAGCGTATTTGCCCACCGCGAGGACGGCATAGACAGTGAACTCACGGTGCTGGTCGCCGAACAGGCCCCGGTTAAGCTCGCGATCCTGACGCTCAGTAATAACTCAGGACGCACCCGTAAATTGTCCGTCACCGGTTATGTCGAGTGGACGCTCGGCGAATCTCGTACCCGCTCCGCTCTGCACATCGTGACCCAGGCGACCAGCCTCACCGGCGGCTGCGGCATTATGGCGAATAATTTTTACGGCGGTAACGGTGCCGGACGCACGGCATTTTTTGCCGTTACCGGCCCCCATTGTTCGCTGACGGGTGACCGCCGCGAGTTTATCGGCCGCAATGGTTCCCTGAAAAATCCGGCGGCAATGCGCCTGCGCAGGCTGTCTGATAAAACCGGTGCCGGGTTCGATCCCTGCGGAGCGGTGCAGTCCGCGGCAACGTTAATCGATGGCGATCAAAAGACGTTTATTTTCGTGCTGGGCGTTGGTGAGGATCAGGTTCAGGCCCAGGCGACGCTCGCCCGCTATCTGAATGAAGATGCCGCCCGCGAAGCGCTGAGCAACGTTCACCGCTACTGGCACAACCTGCTGGATAAGATCGTGGTCGACACGCCGGATAGCAGCGTTAATTTACTGGTAAACGGCTGGCTGCTCTACCAGACCATAGCCTGCCGCCTGATGGCGCGCAGCGGCTACTACCAGTCCGGCGGCGCGTTTGGCTTCCGCGATCAGCTGCAGGATACGCTGGCCCTGAGCCACGCCGCGCCGGAACGGCTGCGCGAACAAATTGTACTCTGTGCATCCCGGCAGTTTATTGAGGGTGACGTCCAGCACTGGTGGCACCCGCCTCACGGCAACGGGGTACGCACACGCTGTTCGGATGACTACCTCTGGCTCCCGCTGGCCGTTTGTCACTATGTGGCAACCACGGGAGATAACGACGTGCTGGAACAACGCATTCCTTATCTGGAAGGCCGCCCGCTCCAGCCAGGCGAAGAGTCCGTTTACGATAAACCCGTCACCAGCGCCTGCGAAGAGACGCTGTGGCTACACTGCGTAAAAGCCATTCAGCACGGGCTGCGGTTCGGGCAGCATGGCCTGCCGCTGATGGGCGCCGGTGACTGGAATGACGGCATGAACCGGGTCGGCATCGAAGGGAAAGGCGAAAGCGTGTGGCTGGGGTTCTTCCTGTACGACATTTTGCAGCGCTTCGCCGACCTTGCGGAACAGCGCCGGGACGAAGGTGTCGCTTCCCTGTGCCGCACGGAAGCGTTGCGTTTGCAGAGACAGCTTGAGGCCACCGCCTGGGATGGAGAATGGTATCGACGCGGGTATTTTGACGATGACACCCCTCTTGGATCGAAAGCCTCGCAGGACTGCCGGATTGACGCCATCGCGCAAAGCTGGTCGGTGCTGGCTGGAGCCGCCAGTCCGGCGCGCAGCGAGCAGGCCATGCTGGCCTTAGATAAGCACCTGGTGGATGAGGATGCCGGCTTGATTAAACTGTTAACACCGCCGTTCGACGGTCACGGGCCAAACCCGGGCTATATTCAGGGTTATCTGCCGGGCGTGCGGGAAAACGGCGGGCAATACACCCACGGCGCAATCTGGGCGGTAATGGCTTTTGCCCGAATGGGCAATACCGAGCGAGCCTGGGAGTTATGGTCGCTTATCAATCCAATAAATCACGCGCGGAATGCCAGCGAGATGGGAAGATATAAAGCGGAGCCTTATGTGATGAGCGCGGATGTTTATAGCGTCGCGCCGCATACCGGACGCGCCGGGTGGAGCTGGTATACCGGCTCAGCCGGCTGGGCCTATCGCCTGCTCACGGAGGAACTGCTGGGGATCAAATGCTACGCCACCGCCTTCACCGTTCACGCACAGTTGCCGCATCACTGGCCGTCTCTTAGCATCACTTATCAACATGGCTCAGGTCAGTATCAGATAACGGTGACGCGTGACGGCGGAGGTTACCGGGCCGCGCTGGACGGCGTCATACTGCCGAATGACAGCATTCCGCTGCTGGATGACGGGCAAAACCATCGGGTTGATATTCTTCAGCCCTGAGGCGGGATCGCCACTCGCGCATTAACGCCTGCCGTTGATGCGCTGGTTGTCTCTGAGCACGTCAATCGCGGTTTGCATGGCGACTTTATCATCCCGGCCTTTTTGCCTGACCTGCATCACCTGCAAATATTCCAGTAGCGTGCGGGTATTGATGGGGCGCTCCTGCTTGCTGACGGCCAGGACGGCTTCACCAAGAATGATTTTTACCGGCGGCAGTTGGGCGGGGTACCAGTCGAGGGTGTCTTCAGATTTCATCATAAAATTCTCACGGAAGGGTATTATATCATAAATACCCCCGATTTCCCGCGCCAGCCCGGCACAAAAGCGAACATAAAAATAATGTAAACAGAATGTTGTGAAATAAAGGCGTACAATAGATCCCCCTCCCTTGCCGTATTTTTATAAAGGTGAACATTATGAATACCAGGGAAACTGTTTTTATCGAAGGAAATGTCCTTGCCAACCGGTTGATCGGCGAGAAAAGGCAATCTTATTATATTCACCGGGTGATGTTCGGTAATGGCAAGTACGCCATCGTCCGGGCGCAATCAAGCACCTGCTTTCCCCCTGGCGAGAGCCTTCAACGACGCGATTGCGAATGGTTTTTTGAAAATAAAAAAATACGCCTGCTGCCCTTTCAGTACATTAACGAAAGTGAATCAATGCGGCGTCTCACTGAATATTAATCAGACGTTAATTTTTATTCACGCGCAGCTTAACGTGCAGGAAATTTTCCCTTTATAGCCGGGGAGATATCCGGCTAAAGCACGCCTGTCGGCTGCGTCACCGGGCCACCGTCTGGTGATACACCGCCAGAATAAATTAGGAATAAAGAGAATTGCACTGCAATTTTTGATTTTTTCTCATCATATGCGGTATAAATCAAGTCATAGTGATACAGAGAATGGCTGTGTGACCCTGCGTAACTTTATATACAGGAATACAGGTCCATAAAGTAACAAACGTAAATCAGGGAGGATGACATGTCTTCAGGATTAAAAATGTTCTTCGCTCGCCATACGGCGAAAAACAATCAGCTGCTTTCAGTGGCAACCTTAGGGCCTGGCGATCGTGACTTTCTTGTTTGCCAGTTCTGCAAAGCCAAAGTGGCCTTCGTTAATACATACCAGCGGTCGGGAAGAACCGTTGCGGCCTATTTAAGATTATGGCCTGGCGTGGAGCACTCGATTAATTGTAAGAACGTTCTGAAAGACTCCGTTAAACAACTGGTTGCGGACTCACGCAATACAGAACAAGCTAATGATATTTTTCATGCGCAGAGCGACGGATTTATTTTCAGAATGAATGTCTTAGTCGATGCAGAGCATGAAATGCGTCGTGCAGAGAAAAACCTTGAGGAGGCGAAGGATCCCGCTGACAAAGAGCGGAAACGTACGCTCTATCAGAGCACCCAAAAACGTATTTCTGACTATTTTAACTCCGCTGCGGGCATTGCCAAAATACGCGCAAGGATTGAAGATAGCACAGATAAAAAAGCGCTGTCTGAAATGGTGAAAATTGAGTTTAATAAGCAGCACATTCAATGGAATGACTTTTTCTATGAAGAACAACGTTATCCCGCATTATTTAAAAAAGCCGCCCAACTTAAACACCCAGTTGCCATCTTGCTTACCGTAAAGACAGCTGCAAAATTGATTCCCACAGCGAAAAAGCCCTTTTTCTCTCTGAAAGGTGAAGTTGCAGAAGAGAAACAGACGGAGCGTTTCGCCCCGGCGATCAATACCCTCGCCGAAGAGTTACTCAGCAACTTTTCCCCGGAGGACGAGCTCATCGTGGTGGGACGAGTGCAGGTCAGTACCAAAGAGTGGCAAAGCCTGCTTTATAAAAACCTTACCTTCTGGATTGCCCATAAAAAG
This sequence comes from Cedecea sp., assembly GCF_036500665.1. Classification (NCBI taxonomy): domain Bacteria; kingdom Pseudomonadati; phylum Pseudomonadota; class Gammaproteobacteria; order Enterobacterales; family Enterobacteriaceae; genus Cedecea; species Cedecea sp. Next base: position 8,354 of record NZ_DASYBS010000105.1, on the reverse strand, counting down.
CAGGTTACCAAAATTAGTGAATAACCGGTGAAGCAATCTTAGTTTACCGCTTTATAATTTAACATCATGCGCTTTTGCCCATTTTCTGATTTAGCCGTTTGCATTCGCGTAAGGGGGTGAGGTGTTGAAAGAGATAATCCTCCCCCTTGCCCATTTACCGTACCAGGGCGAACGATAAAGCACTTCGTCGCTGCGCTCACTCACCAAATAAACAATGTTTTCCTTTAGCGCCTGAAGTGCTGCCATTCGCTGCTCAAAAACTAAACTGACCGTAGTCAGCGTAAAATTTTCGTGGGGTTCGTCTTCGCCCTTTCCGTTGAAAGGTACAAAACCAGCAGCGCCTGTGCCTCATCAAGTACCGCTTTACGTTCATCTGCATTCTGAAGATTCGAGGCGGCTGCGCCTTTAAGCACTTGCAGGATAACGATGGTCATCAGGCTGGCACGTGCCGACGGTAAAGCCGGAATAACGACCTGAAGCGCTCTGGAGAACCCGCCGCGCATGGCATCCCTGAACTGCAGGCGGGCAGCCTCATGCTCCCTGCGCTCCTCCACCAACCGTAGGGCAAACGTTCGCTGCGACTGAAGCGAAAGCACAAATCGGGTGAACAAGTCGGCCGCCGTGGCGATGTCAACCCCGGCAACATCCTTCTCAAGCGCCTCCAGCCTGTCAATAACCTCCCGGGTGTACTCAAGCAACAACGCATCGGCCAGCGACTCTTTGTTCGGGAAGAACCGATACAAAGAGCCGATGGCGGTGCCGGAGCTGGCGGCTATCTCCGTCATAGTGACGGCATCAAAGCCTTTCTCGGCGAAAAGCCGGGTCGCCGCTTCGGTAATGGCCGCAACGCGGAGATGGCCGCGTAGCCTTTTAGGCTGAGTTGCTGCTAAAGGTGCTGGTTTTGTCATAAAAATATTTCGTTTCAGTCCGCTAACATTTGATTGCATAACGCCAATTGAGATATGCGAGGATATCCTCTATCATCTACTTTTATGAGAGGACATCCTCGCATAACTCAACTCCCCATGAGTTTAAGCCAGCGCTCGGGCGCGAGCCAGCTTAAACCCAATTTTATTCCGCGCCGCTGACGGTTAGAGAACGATGAAAAATAAAGACCCGGAGACACCAAACGGCCAACGCCTGCTGTCCCCCCAGCGCATGCAGTGGGCCAGCCTTGTTATAGCTTCAGGACTGTGCGGGCTGCTGCTCAGCTGGCTTAACATTCCTGCCGCGCTGCTGCTGGGGCCAATGATAGCCGGGATCATCGTCTCACTTAACGGCGCAAAAATTCAGCCGCACGGCACGCTGTTCCTGCTTGCCCAGGGCATTATCGGCTGCATGATCGCCGGTAAGATGCCCCTCACCCTCAGCGCGACCTTCGGCTCCCACTGGCTGCTTTTTATCGTCTGCGTTTTTTCGGTTATTTTTGTGTGCATGCTGCTCGGCTGGATCATGACCCGAATGCGCATTCTGCCCGGTACCACGGCGTTATGGGGGCTAAGCCCCGGCGCGGCAACGGCAATGACGCTGATGGCCGAAGCCAACGGCGCAGACGCGCAGCTGGTGGCCGCCATGCAGTACCTGCGCGTCATGATGGTCGCGGGAGTGGCATCCGTGTTAATGAAAGTCTCAGGTACCCATGTCCCTCCTTCTCCGGCGGCGGTCAGTCTCTTCGCTCACGGCTCATACCTCGCGTTGGCAAAAACCTTCGGGCTGATTATCATCAGCTGTATCGCGGCCAAAGTCTTACGCCTTCCCGCTGGCGCCCTGCTTATCACGCTGGTTGCCGGCGTGGTGCTCTCACAAAATCAATGGATGGAAATAGCGCTACCGCAGTGGGTGCTGGTGCTCGCCTATACCATCGTCGGCTGGCGGATCGGGCTTAAATTCACCCGCCCGTTACTGAAACATGCGGCAAAGGTGCTGCCGCGCATCGCCGTCAGCATTGCTATCCTGATAGCCCTTTGCGGGGTGATGTCGGCCTGCCTGGTGTTTATCGCCGACGTTGATCCGCTCACTGCCTATTTAGCGATGAGCCCTGGCGGCGCGGATTCCGTGGCGATCATTGCCGCGTCCAGCAAACACATCGATATCGCCTTTGTGATGTCGATGCAGATGACCCGCTTCATTATCCTGGTCGCTTTCGGACCGATCATCGCTAACCTAATGAAAAGACACGCCGGGAAATAAAAAAATGCCTATCGCAATGAATCTGTTTATTGGGGCTTTACTGTGCAACGCGATTCCGCATCTGGTTTGCGGCCTGACGGGGGAGCGCTTCCCGACGCCGTTTGCCAGACCACGAGGCATTGGCCTGTCCCCGCCGGTGGTAAATTTTGTCTGGGGCGCGTTCAACGCCCTTATCGCCCTGCTGTTGATCTCCAGCGCTGATGCCCATTTTGCGCAAGCCGATGATCTTATCCCGGCGGCAATCGGATTTGCAGTGATGGGCCTCTATCTTGCCCTCCATTTTGGCAAGGTGAAGCAGAGGCAAAAACAACCCTAATAGCCCCGCGGGCATTCGGCACCGCGTCCCTGAGTCCGTTGCAGCCGGGGTGCGGAACGCTTCTGGCTGCCCCTCTTCCCCGTTAACTTATTAATGAGGTCATTATTTAATAGCGCTCGTCATACCTTAAATCCCGCCAGCTACCGTACACACAGCGCTATATATTTAGCATCGTTATTAGTTGCGGGTAATTCATCAACAACGCTCAGCACATGGAATCAATCGTCCGTGGCCCACTGCGGTATTTTTGATAAAGCGGCGAGACTCCCTGCTGTAACCGATTGGTCCTGGGTTATTTCAGGTCTAACAAATGTACTACTCTACCGGCACTGGCTTTAAGAGTCCGGCAATAATTAACGTGAAGCTGAACGCCGCTTCATTACTTCTTTCACATAATATTCAATAGCAATGTGATTCTCCCTGCTTACTTGCGCAATGAACGCCTGCAAAAAATCTAACGTAGCGTGAAGCGTATTCGCGACAAGATCATCGAAGTCACTTTGCGTGAACGGGTCGTTGCCGCTTATCTTTGAATACTGTAACAATGTGTGGGCAGTGGTTTCGAGAACGGCGCGTCTGTAATCATCCGCAAGCAGAACGTCCAGATCTGCCTGGCGGATCTGAAACGTGAAGCTATAGCTGATAAAACCTGAATCGACAGGCAGTGAGTAGGTCAGCCGGTCACCCTGCTGTTCCACATGAGGTTCATACCCTTCCCCATTAACCGTACGGGTTGCATAGCTGCCCTTCTGCTTTTTTAACTATTTAATCTTCTTCGCGAGATATACTGCCCATTAAGGCCTCTCCTACTTATCCTGGCTTCAGGGAAAAAAGTCAATGACAAACCTCGAGTGATATCAGATAATTATCATTCAAGATCAGAAAGCAGATTGATAATAACTTACTATAATTAGCAAAACAGAAAATCTAAAACAACCAGGAATGGTGTCTATATGAATTTTTATGGGATTAATTATCTACAAACGCAGTCTAATCTAAATGATTACTTAAAATACATTGTTATTTTCAGCACGTTATTTGTTTTAATCGTTGCTTTCAGCTTGTATATGCGTCACCGCCTGCAGACCAAGTATCGAGACTTAACGATTATTGCCTTCTTGTTTTTGCTTTTCATTTCTGGCGTGCAGTATGCAGATTATACCGACAGTCAAAACCTACACTCAAAATCATCGCAAATGGTAAATTTCGTCAGGCTGTTATCAAAAGAAAAAAATGCAGATATAAACTCTATTTTTTCCAGCTCGGTGCAATTGTCGGATGGCGTCATCGTTAAAGTCAAAGATCGCTATTATCGTGTAAACTTAAGCGCAGATCAACAGACCTATAGCTTAGAGGAAACCTGGTTAACGAACCCGGATATCACCATTATTAAGAATTGAGGAACCACATGATTATATACACACCTATTATAATAAAATTGGGGCTGGGCATCCTTTGTCTGATTGTACAAATAAATCTCATGGGGAAAGGCAACCTGGCCCCGTCGTCTGCGATGGATCAGGTTCAGAACTATGTTTTAGGCGGCATTATCGGCGGCGTGATTTACAATGAATCTATTACGGTACTGCAATTTGTGCTGGTATTAATTATCTGGACTCTGCTGGTGTTTGTCCTTAAGTTCTTAAAGGAGAATAATCGCTTCGTAAAACGGATCATTGATGGCAAACCTATTACTCTGGTACATAATGGCAGCGTTGATGTTAAGGAATGCTTAAGAAATGGTGTCTCTGCCAATGACTTAATGTTTAAATTAAGAGCCAATGGCATTTATGAAGTGGAACAGCTAAAACGCGTAGTTCTCGAGCAAAATGGGCAACTGACGATTATCCAAAGCGGCGATGAAAACATTCGTTATCCAATAATAGTAGATGGCTTAGCGAACCATGATCTGCTTGAGATCATTAATAAAGATAAAGAATGGTTAGAGGCAAAAATTGCGGAACAAGGCTTCAGTAAAATCAGTGAAGTCTATTTAGGTGAATATTTGTCTGGCAGAATTAATTTGTACGGCTATGCAAGATAGCCGCCAAATTCACGTCTGATGAGCCATCTGGGCGGTTTTGATAATGTACTGATTTCACAGAGTTTGATCGCCAGGGAAAGACTCATTTCACCTATGCGTTGCCACTTTACGTCGGGTCAATTAGCGTGTCGTTAACGTCCTGGTGCGGAACAGCGATCGCCGCCGTTCTCAGCGTCTTAAGCAGAAGCTCATAAAGGCTCCCCACTGCCGCAGAGTCTTTTGAGGCGCGGCTTCGGTACAGGGACACCGCCATCGGTTCGAGAGGCCCTAATGCTTGTTCCCCGCCCAAAATTTCGAGGTGGGAAGGCACGCTGCACTGGGTCAGCACGGCAACGGCGAGTCCACTTTCTACAGCGGCAAGTTGCCCCGAGAGGCTCGAGCTATTATAAACCACTTTATATCTGCGCCCCTGCAATGCTAACGAGTTGATAGCACTGCGTTTTGCCAGGCTTTCGCTCTCATATACCGCAATCGGCAACGGGTCCCGGCGCCAGACTTCAAATTGCGGAGAACCCACCCAGACCATAGGCTCGTGAAATAAGAGCGTTCCCTGGTTGGGGTGCTCCCTGGATACCAAAGCCAAATCTAAATCGCCGCTCTCAATACGGGGAATAAGCGACGTCGATTGCTCGCAGCTTAACTCGATTTCTACCGAGGCAAAATTTGGCGCAAACCGCTTGAGCACAGGCGTCAGGTATTTTGCGGCATAATCGTCAGGTACGCCCAGGCGAATACGTCCGGTGAGTTCCTTGCCGTGAAATGCGGCCTGAGCCTCAGCATGCAGATCCAGCATACGCCGCGCATATCCCAACAATTTTTGTCCGTCCGGCGTGAGCTGATTCTGCCGGGGGCCCCGCATCAGGAGCTGGCATCCCAAAGCAGACTCCAGCTTTTTAAGCTGCATGCTTACCGCTGACTGGGACCGGTGCACTTCAGGTGCGGCCGCAGAAAGCGAGCCGGCATTCACTACCGCCACAAAGCATTTGAGCCAGTCCATCTGCAGATCCTGATACGTCATTCTCGCCCCATTATTTGATTATCAAATAGTACAAATCACTATTATGCGATTTCTTAAATCCACTGGTAAAGGCATAGTGCAACTCTTCATCGCTGTAGGGTTAAGCAGAGGTATGACAATGCCCAGCAACAATACCAGGTTATGCCAGTTAGACAGGAGTCTCATCGGTTCGGGTTTTCGCCAGCTTGTGCCGGTGTCCATTTTTGTCGCTATTTTCGGTGCGGCTTTTGGCTTGGCCGCGACGCAGAAAGGCTTGAGCCACTCAACCACGGTCATGATGAGTTCACTGGTTTTTGCAGGCTATGCCCAGTTCGCCGTCCTCGATCTTTGGGGAGCTCAAATGCCTGTGCTCACAATGATAGTGACCGTATTTGCCATTAATGCCAGACATCTGCTTATGGGCGCGACGTTGGTAAACGCGCGGTGAACTCACCTTGTTGAATTTCCCGCCATTCGGCAACCTCATCACTACCGGACAGTAACTGAAAATGAGGCTCTGCCATGCAATATGCTTCCCGACAACAGCAGCAACAGCACGTCACTCAGTGGAAAAACAGCGGGCTTTCCCGCGCACAATATGCCCGTCAGCATCAGATTTGCACCAAAACCCTTACCCGCTGGATAGCCCGGTGGTCTCCCCCTGCACTGCCAGCTTCGGGCCCGCTTATTCCCGCCGTTATCATCCCGGGGCCTTCTCCCGGTACCGCCAGCGTCACCCTGAACCTGAAATGCTGTTCCGTTACCTGCCTGCCCGGTCAGCTACCGGCCATCATGGAGGTGCTCAACCTGTGCTGACTCCTGAAACTCTCTGGCTGGCACGCGACCCCGTTGATATGCGTCAGGGTATTGATACCCTGACGCGTCTGGTCGACGCCCGTCTGGCTGTGACCCGGGATACCGGCACCGCAGTGGTCTTCTGCAATAAAGCCCGCTCGCGTATCCGGGTTCTCCAGTGGGATCGGCACGGTGTCTGGCTCTGCACCCGCCGTCTGCATCAGGGCCACTTCACCTGGCCACGGGAGGGCGAAACCACATGGAGCCTCACCGCTGAGCAGTTTGCCTGGCTGACTAAAGGCGTGGACTGGCGTCAGGTTGACGGACACAGCCCGTCGGGCTGGGAAACCTGAGTCACGGGCATTAATCTGCGGATATAGCGTGATTGCTGGCCGTGATTATGCCATGCTCATCGTATGGATATCAGCACATTACCGGTTGAGCAGAGCCCCGACGAACTGCGCCAGATGGCACAGTGGTTACTCGCGGAACTGACACGTGAACGCGAAAAAAATCAGACGCTGCAACAAAAAATCCAGTCTCTGGAAGACGCCCTGAAGACCAGTCGTCGCTGGCGATTTGGCCGTAAGAGTGAAACCTTCCGGGGAGAAGAACGAAGTCTGGCCGAAGAAGATGTTGACGCCGATACGGCCGACCTTGAACAACAGCTGGCGACACTGTTACCGGAAGAGTCTGAAAAATCTCCTGCCTCCCCAAAACGCCAGCCTTTACCTGCAGAGGTTCCCCGTGAGGAGGTCAGGCTGGACCTGGACTGCCACGACTGCCCTGAATGTGGTCATATCCTGCGCCCCCTGCGCGATGAGGTCAGCGAACGGCTGGAGTATATCCCGGCCCGGGTGGTGGTACACCGCACGGTGCGCCCGCACTACAGCTGCCCCTGCTGTGAAACTGTCCACGCTGTTCCGTTACCGCCACAGCTTATCGAAAAAGGCCAGCCCGGGCCGGGACTGCTGGCTCAGGTCACTATAGCCAAAGCCTGTGACCACCTGCCGCTGTACCGTCAGCAGAAAATCTACCTGCGCAGTGGTATCGATATCCCCTGCAGCACGCTGGGCGGATGGTTCGGTGCTGTCGGGGGCGCCTTAAAACCTCTGGCAGATGCCCTGCGCCGGGACCTGCGGCAGCAACCGGTGCTGCAGGCGGATGAGACGCCGTTGCTGCTGCTCAATCCGGAAAAGGGAAAAAGCCAGAAGGGATACCTGTGGGCATATACCAGCGCAGCCGGCTCAGAGCGCAATATTGTGGTGTATGACTGCCAGCCCGGCCGTAGCGGGGAGTATGCCCGTGCGATGCTGGCAGGCTGGCAGGGCACGCTGGTCGTGGATGGTTATGCCGGGTACCGTGCCCTGTTCGATGAAGGTGGAGTGAAGGAAGCGGGATGCTGGGCCCATGTGCGGCGTAAGTTCTTCGAGCAGTATAAAGCCAGCGGCAGTCCGGTGGCAGCGGAAGCCCTGCAGACAATCCGCGAGCTGTATAAACTGGAGCGACGGATAAAAAAGCGTCCCCCGGAACAGCGACGACGATGGCGGCAACGTTATGCCAAACCACGACTGGCGGCTTTTGAAAGCTGGCTACGGATAAAACAGCAGAAGACGGCCCCCAACTCAGGAATACGCAAAGCCATCGACTATGCACTGAAGCGCTGGTCTGCCCTGCTGGCATATCTGGAAGATGGCAGGGTGCCGGTGGACAACAACCTGACGGAAAACAGAATACGACCGGTGGCGGTGGGGCGAAAAAACTGGCTCTTTGCAGGGAGTCTGCGTGCGGGTCAGCGGATGGCGGATATCCTGAGCCTGCTGGAGACGGCAAAATCGAATGGTCTGGAGCCGGGAGTGTGGCTGCGTGATGTGCTGACGCGGCTACCATCGTGGCCGAACAGCAGGCTGGATGAGTTGTTACCGTATGCCAGTAATCCCTTCAGTTACTCTCCCGGGAAACAGAAAGCCGAACTTACCTGATAGCGCAAGGTGAGTTCACCGCGCGTTTAC